>JAJYZY010000024.1 GCA_021799715.1 Planctomycetota bacterium
CCGAAGATACCACCGTCACCTCGTTGCGTTCGATCCGACGCATCGCATCCAGACGAACCCGCTCTGCTGCCGACATAAGTAAGTTTTCCATTCTGCCTGGTATACACCAGACCAAGGGGTGACACTTCTATTTCGGCTAAGGGGTGACAATTCTACTTCGGTACAACAAGCACGGCCGCGAGTTTTTTGCGTTTTTTCACGGTATTGGATACATTGTCGGGTTTATAACCGCGTGAGAAAACGAGCATGGGTATAGTAGTTCAGAAATTTGGCGGCACATCAGTGGCCACGGCGGAGAAAATTCATAATGCCGCGCGCAAAGTCATTGCGGCGAAAGCCGCCGGGCATCAGGTTGTCGTTGTGGTATCGGCCATGGGGCATACGACCGATGAACTTATTGAATTGGCCCGGCAGGTATCGCCCAATCCACCCAAACGGGAGATGGATCAACTGTTGGCCACGGGTGAGCAGGTCACAATTGCGTTAATCGCCATGGCCATTCATGCCCAGGGGCACGAGGCCATCAGTTTTACCGGCGGACAAATCGGACTGATTACCGATACAGTACACAGCAAGGCCCGTATCCGGGAAATTGACAAGCGCCGAATTACCGCGGAACTTGATGCGGGAAAGATCGTGATTGTGGCGGGGTTTCAGGGCGTCACGGAGCACGGGGATATTACCACCCTGGGCCGGGGCGGCAGCAATGCGTCATTGGTGGCATTGGGTGCGGTGCTAAAAGCGGATGTGTGCGAAAATTACACGGATGTTGACGGCGTATACACTGCTGATCCGCGAGTGGTTCCCAAAGCGCGGAAGATTGAACGCATCAGTTATGATGAAATGATGGAGCTTTCAAGCGTGGGCGCCGGCGTGCTGCAGACGCGCGCGGTGGAGTTTGCGAAGAAATACAATGTACCGATCCATGTCCGCAACAGCGGCCACGACCGCCCGGGCACATGGATCGTCGCGGAGACTAAAGCGATGGAAAATATTGCCGTTTCGGGCTGTGCGTTAAAGAAAGACCTTATGCGGGTGGCGCTCAAAAATATTCCGGACCGCCCGGGAATTGTGGCCCGGATTTTTACGGCCATTGCGCAGGCCAATATTGTTGTCGATGATATTATCCAGAACGTGCTGGATGACGGCACCGCCAACATCAGCTTTACGGTGGAACATGGTGATGTTGCCGATCTTAAGCCGGTGACCGAGCAACTGCTGACCGAGTTGGGCGGCTCGGCCAGGTATGAAAAAGATATGGCCAAGGTGTCGGTGGTGGGTGTTGGAATGAAGCAGGCCACCGGCGTGGCCGGCACGATGTTCAAGGCCCTGGCGGATCAAAAAATCAATATCCAGAACATCAGCACCAGCGAAATCCGCATCAGTTGTCTGGTAAGTAAGACGGATGCGGACAATGCCCTGCGCGCCGTGCACACCGCGTTCGGCCTGGATCAGGCATGAATATTCGAGGGTAGATCGTATGAAAGCCAGTGCCATTCCGGATTCGCCCCTGGATGTTCCTCCGACTGCTGAGCCGCAATTCGTGGTGCTTGCCGGAGGATGTTTCTGGTGCGTGGAAGCGGTATATCGGCCATTGCGGGGCGTGCTGGATGTTGTTTCCGGCTATGCGGGCGGATCCGCCGATACCGCCAATTATCGCGCTGTGTGCACCGGCCGCACGGGCCATGCCGAAGTTGTTAAGATCACATTTGATTCCGCGGTTCTGACGATGGGCCAATTACTGAAAATTTTTTTCACGGTGGCGCATGATCCCACGGAATTAAATCGGCAGGGCAATGATGTCGGCACGCAGTATCGCTCGGCGATTTTCTATCATGATCAACAACAGCACGATGTGGCGTCCGGATATATTCAAACGCTCGATAAGGCCCGTATTTTCTCCGATGCGATTGTCACCACTCTGGAACCACTGGAAACGTTTTATCCCGCCGAGGATTATCATCAGGATTACGCCGCACTGAACCCGCGGCAACCGTATATCGCCTGCGTAGCGCAGCCCAAGGTGGAAAAACTGCGGGCGCTGTTTCCGGAAATGCTCAAAACATAAGCCAGCCCTATTGCAATCCCCGCCATGACACGGACATGTATCGCGATGATTCATCAGCAAGGTGCGTAGCATTGAAAGGCTGTGAGGTGCTTATGTTCAGAATATTTGGTAACAAGGGAAAAACACGTCTTGGTCGCAATTTCGCCTTTATAGGCCGCGACTTTCGCCATTTACGGGCCATGCAAAAATAAATTCATATTTTACGGCGCGGGAGTTTTGGCCGCTGGCGAGGCGTGCGCGATGCGTATGCCCCGGCCATCCATCTCGCCCCAATCCATATTGTAAAGCGCATGTGAACCGCGAAAGACGCAAAGAATGCAAAGAAATTCATCCGTTGCTTCCGCACCCCCGGGACCACTATAGTCATTGAAATCCGATTCCCTGACATCATCTTTGAATAACGATACGTGCCAAGAATCGCGTGATGCGGAAGCACCAGCGTTGGATGCGGGACGGGGTGTGGGATTTTTATCTTCATCCCCTTGTGCATATTCGATGCTCGCCCCGCCGGGCGGGTTGTGTCGTAGGATTGCACGCCATTGCGCATCAAACTCGACGCTTCCGCATCGAGCTATTGGGTATCCTTTCGAATAATAACTATTTCTGATGGCATATATAGTATTCATTTATTTGTGTAATATATTAAACGGGGATACACTTCGTTCATGCGTTTCGTGGTTACTTTTTAAAAAGGAGATCAACATGACCGCATCACAACAGGATTCCACTGCTCCAATTGGTCGCCGAAAATTACTGGGATTACTGGCGGGCGGATCGCTTGCGGGTGCCGCCATGATGGCGTTGCCGCGGGCCGCTAACGCCGCCGATGCCATGGACGCCCCGTCTTTGGAACCGCGCGGAGCCAAAACACTGGCGGAACTGACGGCCAAACTCGCCGCAGCGCCGCGCCGCCGGGATTTCAAAACCGTGCCGATGATTCTGACGGATAAACACCAATGGGACAGCGAGGCGTTGGATGCGATTCTGCATTATCACGCCAAACCCAAGCAGGTGTGGGATAACACCGATATCACCAGCCCCTGGCTGAATCTCATGCGCAACAGCCTCAATGCGCAAGTCTGGTCATTTAAGCATCCGGATTTTCTCGCGGTCTCCGCGACCCACGGCACGTGTCATCTGGCCCTTTGGGACCCATACATCTGGGAGAAATACAATCTGCCCGGAATGATCGGCGGCAAATTCAAACGCAATGTATTTTTGGATATTCCGACGGCGATGCACGGGAAAACCGCGGCGGATTATAACAATCCAACCGGCTTGTTTTCGCCTGAATCCAATTGTATTCCACTGCTCATGCAGCGCGGCGTGGTGTTTCTGGCGTGCCACAATGCCATTTGGGAATTTTCCGGCGGCCTGATAGCCAAGGGGCATAATCCCGATCATTTGAGCCACGAAAAACTGGCGGCGGAATTAACCAATCACCTGATTCCAGGAGCCGTTTTAACGCCTGGCATCGTGGCGACAATTCCGGAATTGGAACTTGCGGGTTTCAGCTACACCAAATAAGGGACATACGATGTTGAAAACGCGTTTGATCGCATGGACATCATTGCTGGCCGCCACAGTAACCGGCGCGGCGCTTTGGGCCGGCGGCCCCAAAGCACCCGCCGATTGGCGGGGCCATGTTTATCCGCCGAGTTATAAGGAAGCCATTTTTCCGCCCTGGAGCGGCGGTAAAAACAATTCCGCCACCAACAAGGGCTTCAAGTTCACGGTGCCGGAAGTTGATGACATGCCCGATTTTCATGGCGATCCGTTTCACGCCAAACTGGTTTTGTATATCGGCGGGAATTATTTCTTTGCGGTACGCCCGCTGGTAAATGCCTTTGAAAAGTTGCATCCGAATCTGAAGGGCGGAATTTTTGCTGAAACACTGCCTCCGGGCATTCTGCTGCGGCAAATTAAAACGCATGGCCGCATCACTGTCGGCAACATGACCTTCAGCGCCCCGCCGGATGTATATGCCGCGGGCTTGCTGAAAGTTAAAGCTTTGATTGCCAAAGGGATATTGAGCGGCCCGGCGGTCAGTTATGCCACCAATAATCTCACCATTATGATTCCGAAAGGCAATCCGGGACACATTGATTCTCTGATGGACTTAGGGCGGCCCGGCGTGAGACTATCGATGCCGAACCCGGCTTGGGAGGGCGTGGCGCGGCAAATCAAACTATCACTGGTGAAAGCGGGCGGCACCAAGCTGGAAAAAATGGTCTATGACACCAAGGTGAAAAACGGGCAGACGATTCTGACACATATTCACCACCGGCAGACGCCGCTGTATTTAATGCAGGGTCTGGCTGATGCGGGCGTGACGTGGAAATCCGAGGCGATATTTCAGGAACAGGCAGGACACCCGATTGCGAATGTGTCGATCCCGGCAAAATACAACACGATCGCGGTTTACGCCGGTGCGGTGGTAAAAAACGCCCGGCATCGCACGGCGGCCAGGCAGTGGCTGCAATTCCTCAAGACCCCCACCGCGCAGGCGATTTTCGCGCGCTACGGATTTAAGCCGGTGGCGGCGAACGTAACACGGCAGCACCTTCCGGAACAGCGGACCACGCGCGGTTCCGGCGGCACGGTCATTTTTGCCGATGCGGTAACCATTGCGCCAGCGGCTCATATCGGCACGACCACGACGTTTTCGCCACCGCCGGAATCGGCCATACCGGGGGGAAAATTAGGAAAGATGATTAAGCTGGGGGAAAATATCTTTGACAACACGCGGAAATACGCGCCGCAATATGTGGGCGACGGGTTGAATTGTGAAAACTGCCATTTGCAGGCCGGGCGGCAGGCGTATGCGGCTCCATTGTGGGCGGCGTATGTGGTTTACCCGCGTTACCAGGGGAAAGCGAAAGAGGTTGTCACATTTGCCAAGCGCATTCAGGAATGCTTTCAATTCAGCATGAACGGCAAGGCCCCGCCGGCGGATGGGAAGACCATCACGGCGTTGATCAGCTACAGCGCGTGGTTGGCCAAAGGCGCACCGGTGGGCATGAATCTGCCCGGGCGGGGTTATAAATTTCTCAAGCTGCCGGCTCAAAAGCCCAATGCGGCGCGCGGCAAAGCGGTGTTTACCGTAAATTGCATCGCGTGCCACGGCGCACAGGGCCAGGGGCTAAAGGTCAATGGGGTTTATAAATTTCCACCGCTGTGGGGGCCACACTCGTTCAATTTCGGCGCGGGGATGGCCAAACTGAAGATGGCATCCGCATTTATCAAAGCCAACATGCCGCTGAACAAACCCGGCAGCCTGACCGCACAACAGGCATGGGATGTAGCCGCGTATGTGGACAGCCACAAACGCCCGCCAGATCCGCGCAAGTGACGGGGGAAGTGAGGGTTTATAAATCTGCCGCCGGGTTTATGGGTACAAAGGGCAGCCGCATCTGAAGTGGAAGGAAGCTTCCCAGTATTGGGTTGGTCGCACAGTGAACGTCATATATAGATGATATGTGACAGACAAGAAGGCCGAGAGACACATTGCTATCGACCGTGAAAAATCGTATTTGAAGAAAATATGTAATACGGTTCCATGATTACGCCTGATTTTAGCATAAAACAATATTATATTACATAAAATTTGCAATTTAACTATAGTCGGGCTAGGATATAGCCGAATGCACTACACAGGGTTGGAGTATTTCCGACCCTGCAGCGCAGAAAGAATATGGCCACGGATTCGGCTCGGTACATGATATATTCTGGCGGGCCAGTACTATGCTTTATGAATTTACAATTGAAAATTTTCGGTCATTTGGAACGGCACAGACCTTAAGCCTCATCAAAGGCAAGGAACGAAATAAGCCCGAAAATCTTATCGATGGGCCGCCTGGATTTCCAAAAGCGGTGTGCACGGCAGCGGTTTTTGGACATAACGCATCAGGCAAAACCAATTTATTTCTTGCGGCGCAGGCCATGTGGCAGACCATTGCGATTTCAGCCACCGGACTGAATGCCGGAAATCCAATCCCCGGCATAGTCCCCAATCGCCTGGACCCCAAGTGGGCCGGTAAACCTGCAAGATTTGAAGTGGCATTTTCCATGGGGCCTCGGGTGTTTCGCTATAGCTTCTCAGCGACAGCAAAGGCAATTGTTGCGGAGAAGCTTATTGAGGAATTTGCTTCCTCCCGGGATCACGTATTGTTTGAACGCGGTTCGGCCACCGCGGACGGCACTGCCAACGTTCAATTCTGCGACGAATTTGACAGCGCCGCGAAGGACAACGTCCCCAAGCTCACGCGCGACAACGCTTTGGTTCTCTCATCCGGTGCCAATCTTAACGTCCCACTGCTGCGCGATATTTACACGCACATCGCGCGGGCAATTAAACTGATCTGCTTCTCCCCTTTTGCCAATACCCAGGATTTGTTGGCACAGAATATCCAAAAAGATGACCTCTTCCGTCACCAATTATTGCAGGTCCTGCGTGATGCTGATATCGGCATCACAGGTCTGCGCGTGCAAGCACCACCGGAGCCAAGTGACGACGAAATAGAGCAGCTGCGCCTCCACTTTGCCCCACATCACGGAGATCGCGCCCGGGAGATGGCGACAACGTTTGCCAGGCAGGGAAAACAAAGAGCGATTGTATCCGAGCACGTCGGCACCGACGGCGGCCGTGTTGAGTTTGCGTGGCGCGACGAGTCACAGGGCACACAGTCATTCGCGCAGTTATTTTTTCTGGTGACCCAAGCCTTACGCGAAGGCTCGGCGGTAGTTGCTGATGAGTTCGGCTCCAATATCCATCCGTTGCTCGCGAAAAGGCTCATCGAGCTATTTCAGAATCCAGACAACAACCGCAATGGTGCCCAGCTCATATTCACCAGCCACTACAGCCAGCTCATGACGCCGGAATTATTCCGCAAGGATCAGATCTGGATTGCCGAGAAAACGCCGCTAGGGCAAACAGAGTTATTCAGCCTGGCTGATTTCCGCGCTGACAAATATACGCGCAGCTCGGAAGCGTTTGAGAAAAACTACCTTGAGGGGCGCTATCGCGGCGTCGGGAATTTTGGCCCGACACTTTCCGGCGTGCCAATCGGCGTAGCGGCTGCCGAGGAAGGTACAAGCGGTGAAAAATAATGAGTCTCCGACGTCGACCGCATTCACAATCCATCCGCGAGCCTGTGCTGATCGTCTGCGAAGGCTACTTGGACACCACGTATTTTAACGCGTTGCAACGGCATCCAAATGTCCGAACCCGCTATAAGCCGGAAACGCATTGTGCCGGCGGCGGCGGACACGCAAAGGTTGTTGAAGAAGCAGAAAAAAGGGCGAAGAATTGCACCAAGGGAACGCCCATTTGGTGCATTTTTGATGTTGAACATAATCCGCAATGCCCGTCCCTGAAGAAAAGTCTCGAACGGTGCGCCCAAAAAAAGTTTTATGTGGGATTATCCAACCCTTGCTTCAACGTCTGGGCCATAGCTCACCGACAGAATATTCAAACTGGTTTCCTGACCGTCGCTGGTTCACTGCGCGATCTTAAGTCCTTGTGCGGAGATAAATTGGATGTTCACAATTCCGACTGGGTGTTAGAGCAAATTCTCGGAGGCGATGCCTTTCCCAATATCAACTCCGCTCTTGCAAATATCGCACATTTTACCTCCAATCAGACAAGCCAAATTCTGACCAAGAATCCATCTACAAGCGTAGGCGAACTGGTTCAGGTCCTCATTGGCATTTGATTGCCTGCTGCACCGCCCATTACCACACCCGGTAAATAAGGTGATGGTGCGCCCGTTGCGCCAGGGCATAAGCCATTTCCTTGGTTGAAACGCTTACAACCCCGCGATGATTGCGTCGGTTACTTCGCTGCAGGTCGCTTTGCCGCCTAAATCGCCGGTGAGTTTTTCTCCGGCATTGAGCACGGCAAATGTTGCTTTTTCAATGGCCGCGGCTTCTTTGCTTAAACCAAATGTGTAATTGAGCATCATGGCAACCGTGAGAATGGTGGCCACCGGATTGGCTTTATTCTGACCCGCAATGTCCGGAGCGCTGCCGTGAATGGGTTCATAAAATGGCACGGCGGATTTTCCCTGGCTGTCCGGTGCGCCCAATGATGCCGACGGCACCAGACCGATGGAACCCGCAAGCATCGACGCTTCATCGCTTAAAATATCGCCGAAGGTATTTTCCGTAACAATAACATCAAAATCCGATGGCCGTCGCAAAAGCTGCATCGAAGCGTTATCCACGTACATGTGCTCCAACCGCACGTCCGGATACTGTTTGCCCATAGCCGTGGCCAACTCGCGCCATAATTGGCTCGTGGCCAGGATATTAGCCTTGTCCACGCTGGTTAAACGCTTGCGGCGTTTGCGCGCGGTTTCAAAACCGACTTTCAGAATGCGGATGATTTCCTGTTCGCTGTAGGCCAGGGTATCAACCGCCTTGCGGTCCGGAGCCGCGCCGCTGATGCCCTGCGGCTGGCCATAATACAGCCCGCCGGTAAGCTCACGGATAATCATAATGTCGATGCCGTCTTTGATAAGTTCCATTTTCAGCGGGCAGCAGCCGGCTAAACCCGGCGGCAGGAGCACATGCCGCAGGTTGGCGAACAACCCTTTGCGCAACTCCAGCAACGCCACACGTTCGGGACGTTGCTTCTGCGGCAGGGTCTGGTCGCGATCCGGCAGGCCCACGGCACCAAATAAAATGGCGGCATTGCGCTGGCAAATTTCCCGTGTGGCATCAGGCAACGCGCTGCCGTGCTTATCAATGGCGGCCCAGCCGACATCGGCGAATTCCGCATGAATCGTGTGATTAAATTTTTTAGCCACAACATCCAGCACGCGCATGGAGGCATCCACAACTTCCACGCCAATTCCATCACCGGGCAACACCGCAATACGCAAATCCATGATTCAACTCCGCAAGCATAAAAGCCACTATTTCAAGACGGGAAACAGTAATGGGAAATTCTCCGGGAGGCAACTGCCCCGCCGCGCGAATATACATTCCCGCCAGCCCCGATCATTGTTCCCGTTCGCCGACATGTTTCCACGGCGGATCACTTTTGCCCATTGAGCTTCGCAAGGGATTGATAATATTGCCGCACCAGCGATTGGTATTGCGGCAGGCTTTGATGGCGCAGGGCATTGAGAATCATATTGCGTTCGCGCGCCGGCAAATTGCCCCATTGACGTTTATTGGAGATAAACGATTTCAGATCGCCGGGATTCATTACCCCGCCGCCGGGGATATAGGAATTCTTCGCCGCCTGGCTTGGAGTCATGGGAGACTTATTGGAGTTATTGGCCTGCTGCATGGACATGGACTGCTGTTCCCGCGATTTATTCTTCTTTCCGCCCCCGCTTTTTCCCTGCGATTGCTCGGCAATTTTAATTAACTGGTCCAATCGGGCGATGATCTTCTTTTGCACGGCCTGCGTCCCGGCACCGGCGTCGGCGGCTTTAAGCCGTTGGGCGCTGCTGCCCATGCCCGCGAGCACCGCCTGTAGATCAGCATTAATCTGCTTCTGCGACGGCTGCGATCCCCGGCTGTTTGCTTTTACCCAGGGCCAGCCCATCATGTTAAATTCGGCTTTCGGACTTAAAACGCCGGATGCCGGCAATTTTTCCGGCTTGGAAGTTTTCCCAATCTCAGGCTTGCCAATGTGAAATGGCAGAATCAGCGGCTGGTGTGATCCCGCGGAGCCGATATCGCCGGTAAAGGCCTGACTCATCGGAGCAGAGACACCCATGACTCCGGCACCCACCAGAGCCGCCAATATGCAATGGAAAAACCGATCTCGCCTGTGTCGGGTAGCTGAATAGTCAAAATCGCTGCGCATCCGAGACACCTCACGTCAGGAGTCTGATTATACCCCCTCCAAATGCCTGCGGGAAATTGAGGCACATTTCCCTGCATTACGGTCAGCAAGGTTCGACCCGCGAGTTTATCGCAGCACATGCCGCGCAGCGGATTAATACCTCTCTGAGAAAGATAAATGCTTGAGACGATGCAAGGGGAATAGGCCCCCCGCATCCCACCGGCCACGCGTTGAAAGCGTCTGTTTACGCGCAAACTGGCGGTTTTTAGCATGCGAGCGAGCCTGCCAGATGCCATTTCTTACCACAATGGTTGCAAAAGATTCCAAAATGTTTTAGAATCTTTCATAACTTGCCGATGATGGCTTCAGGAGGCATTGTTATGGCTGAATCTGGTTCCGCAGTTTTGGATCGGAAAACGGTCGAAAATCTTGTTCGCGAGTCATTGCGTCAGCGTTTGGCCAGCGAGGGCCGGGTGATCAGGCCTTCCAGCCACAATGGCGGGCCCAATCCGCTGGTGGTGAATGTTTCAGCCCGACACATGCACGTATCCCAGGAGGCATTGGATGTTCTATTTGGGCCGGGATCCAAACTTACCAAGCTCAAAGATCTGTATCAGGAAGGCGAATTCGCCAGTGAACAATTGGTCAATATTATCGGCCCGCGCAACCGAATGATTCCAAGCGTTCGCATATTGGGGCCGGTGCGCAACTACACGCAAATTGAACTTAGCTACACCGACGGCATATTTATGGGTATTGATTTACCGCTGCGCATCAGCGGCGATCATCAGGACACGCCGGGCATGGTGGTGGTGGGACCGTATGGCGCGTTGAATATGAAAAACGGAGTAATCCGGGCAATGCGGCATGTTCACATGAATAACGCGGACATGGCGCATTATGGAGTAAAAGACGGCGATATGATGAAACTGGCCGTCCATGGGCCTTGCGGCGTGGTGTTTGACAACCTGCGCGTGCGCCAGCACCCCAAGGTGCGGCTGGAAGTTCACATTGATACCGATGAAGGCAACGCGTGTGATCTGGAATCAGCCACGCGAATCGAATTAATCCGCTGACACGACCGGCGGTGGAAGTACTGGTAGAATTTTTTAGGAGTCTTTTATGGCACAGGCATTAGGCATGATTGAAACCCGCGGACTGGTATCGCTGATTGAAGCCAGCGATGCCGCACTGAAATCCGCCAGTGTACAGATGATCGGCTGGGACAAAATTGGTTCCGGCATCGTCACCACATTTATTGTCGGCGATGTCGGAGCGGTGAAATCCGCCGTGGACGCCGCCGCGGAAGCCGCCGGAAAAGTTGGCGAAGTGCTCGCCGTGCACGTTATTGCCCGGCCGCATGAGGATTTGGTCAATGTATTGCCGAAGGCTAAGGCCGCACCGGCGGCGAAGAAATAACGCCGAAGAACCGTTGTTGCGCGGTGAACACAAGGCGGCGGATCGCGTTGAACGTGCAAGCGCGCACGCCCGGCGGCCGGAATTCGGCGGCGTGGCCGAAGTATTTGAATAAATTCAGGATAAAACTTTTTAGGAGCCAATATTATGTCACATGCACTTGGATTAATTGAAACGAAGGGCCAGACGGGCATTGTGGAAGCCACAGATGCCATGCTGAAAGCCGCGAATGTATCGCTGGTGAAAACCATACAGATCGGCGGAGCTTACGTGACGGTTATTGTTAAAGGGGATGTCGGATCGGTGAAGGCGGCGGTCGAAGCCGGCGCGGCGGCAGCCCAGAAGACCGGCGAGCTGATTGCATCGCATGTCATCGCCCGGCCAACCGAAGGTCTGATGGAAAACTTCTGATCGCGGATGATTCGGCGGTACCGCCCGGACGGCCCACGATCGCAGGCATCCGGCAAGCAGTAGGCTATTGAGCGCGCGGCGGCACCAAAATATAAGCCGCCCCGCTGGAAGTTGTTTTTGGATTTTGCATGATTGTTCTCGTTGCCAATCTGGGTTCCACGAGCTTTAAATATAAGCTCTTTGCCATGACCGCGGATGAGCGCGTTCTGGCGGAAGGCGCTGCGGATCGCATCGGCCTGTCGGAAAGCGCATGGACATTTACACCCGCGGGCAAGCCCAAGGTTTCCGGCAATGCAACATTACCTGATCATGGCGCAGCGATTGAATTGCACTTGCGTGAATTGGTGCGGGCAAACGTGATTCACGATATGCGGGACGTTCAAGCCATCGGGTTTAAGGCGGTGCATGGCGGACCCTTGGAAGTGGTTCAGGTGGACGATCAGGTTCTGGCGGTAATGCAGGAATTTGCCGATGTGGCACCCGCGCACAATCCTCCCTATATCGCGGCCATGCGGGCATTTGCCCAACGTCTGCCGGGCATACCGCAGGTAGCCGCCTTTGAAACAGCTTTTCATCAGAGTATTCCCCTGCATCGGCAGGCTTATGCGATTCCGTATGAATGGACGGAAAAATTGGGAATCCGGCGGTATGGCTTTCATGGCGCATCGCATCGTTACATTGCCACGCGCATGATGGAACTGAATCCTGCGGCCCGCAAAATCATTTCCGTGCATCTGGGCGGGTCAAGCAGCGTTAATGCCACGTTGAATGGCAAAAGCTTGGCCAACAGCTTTGGCATGACCGCGCAAACCGGCCTGCCGCAGGCGTCGCGCTGTGGGGATTTTGACACTTTTGCGTTGCTCAAGCTGCTGCAAGCCGGGCTGACACTTGATGAAATCTGGAAAAAATTGGGAAAAGAGGGCGGCCTGCTGGGAGTCAGCGGCGTGAGTTCCGATTGCCGCGATGTGCAGCAAGCCGCCGCGCAGGGAAATAAACGGGCGCAATTAGCGCTGGATATTTTTGTGGAATCAGTCCGGCAATATATCGGCTCGTATCTTGCGGTTCTTAACGGAGCCGATGCAATTGTGTTTACCGGCGGTATCGGGCAGAACGCCGATAATATTCGACATCGCATTATTTCCAATATGCAATATGCCGGCATTGAACTTGATGAAGAAAAAAATCGGCATGCCAAAGGGGAATGCCGCATTGATGGCGGCGGCAAAGTGCAGATATGGGTGCTGCCGACAAACGAAGAATTAATTGTGGCCCGCCAGACCGTGCGGGCCTTGCAGACCAACAATCGAAATGCCGTGACCGCAAGTAGCGCCGGCTGAAAAATCTGGGTGGTTTTTTTAGGAGTCCAACAATGTCACAACAAGCAATCGGCATGATTGAAGCCAAGGGCCTTATCGCCGCCATTGAAGCGGCGGATGCCGCACTGAAGGCCGCGAATGTGCAGTATGTCGGGCAACAACGTGTGGGTAATGCACTGGTTGCCATAACGTTCACCGGTGACGTGTCGGCGGTGAAAGCAGCGGTTGAAGCCGGTGCGGCCGCCGGAGCCAAATTAGGGCAAATCGTGGCAACTTCCGTGATTGCCCGTCCGCATGAAGAGACTGTGAAGGCCTGATGCGCCGCCCGCTGGAATACTAATTTGGAATTTGAGATTTGAAATTTCAGGTTTCAGATTTGCGATTCGATGCTGACAATTTGAAATTTCAGATATGAAATTTCAGATTGTTCCGCTGCGGGTATGACGATTCAGGATTTCCGACTGGATAGTGGAAATCATGAATTGCGATTTTAAGATTTGAAACGGTGGAATTCCTGTTCCACAGTTTCAAATGTGAGCTTCGGCAGTCGCCAACATTGGATTCACCGCGAGCGTATGTGGCGCGCGTTAAGAGGAACATCCCGTTTACGGGAGGTCAACAGTTATGGATCAATCCACACTTGTAGAATCGGTCGTTCGCGAAGTTTTGCAGCGGCTGGGCACAACCGGTGGCGGCAAACCGGCAGCCGGCGGCGGCAATGGCATATTCAAAACCGCCGGCGACGCGGTGGAGGCCGCCGCGAATGCGCAAAGGCAACTGGCGCAAGCGGGTATGGAAGTCCGGGACGGAATATGCAAGCTCATTAAGAAGCTTGCGGTACAGCATGCCGATGCCTGGGGCCGCATGGAACTTGACGAAACGAAGGTTGGTCGGCTGGATCATAAGATCGCCAAGCTGCATCTGCTGACCAAAGTGCCGGGGGTGGAATTTATCCGCACGGCGGCACACAGCGGTGACAACGGCATATCACTGGATGAAATGGCACCCTGGGGCGTCATTGGCGTGGTAACACCGGTAACGCACTCCGTGCCGACCCTCAGTGCCAACGCGATTAATATGATTGCCGCCGGCAATGCGCTGGTGGCCAATGCCCATCCTTCCGGTCATCGCAGCGCCGCTGAGGCGGTACGCGCATACAACCGCCGGATTGTCGAGCAATTTGGAATTGACAATTTAATATGCGTCATTGATCCGCCCACGCTGGAATCAGCCAATGCGCTATTTGAACATCCGGATGTGGCGCTGCTGGTGATTACCGGCGGACCGGCGGTGGCACGGGCGGCCCTGGCGCAGAAAAAGCGGGCTGTGGTGGGCGGACCGGGAAATCCACCTGTTGTGGTTGATGAATCCGCGGATTTGGACCGCGCGGCCCGTTCGATTATTACCGGCGCGGGGTTTGATAACAATCTGCTGTGCATTGGTGAAAAGGAAGTTTTTGTCGTTGACAGCGTGTTTGACAAGATGATCGACGCCATGAGCAGGGCGGGGGCGGTGCGGCTGAACAGTTCGCAAATTGAGCAGCTCACGAAAAAAGCGTTCAGTTGGAAGGATGATCATTACGCGGTCAACAAGGAACTGGTGGGCAAGAGCTGCCCGGTTCTGGCCCAGGCTGCCGGAATGCAATGCGGTGATCAGGTCGAGCTGCTGTTTGGTGAAACCGATGAGAACAATCCATTTGTAGCCGAAGAGCAGATGATGCCGTTTGTGCCGTTCGTCCGGGCTCGCAATTTCAACCACGCACTGGAATTGGCGGTTAAATATGAACACGGTTTCGGTCATACCGGCATTATTCATTCCAATAACCTCGCCAATATCACGCGCATGGGGCGGGTGATGAATACGACATTGTTTGCCGTCAATGGACCAAGCACCGCAACGCTGGGCATACAGGGCGAAGGCTATCCAAGTTATACCATCGCCACACCCACGGGTGAGGGCGTAACCAATCCACTGACGTTTACGCGATTTCGTCGCATGACCATCAGCGGCGCGCTGCATGTGGTTTGAAATATGTTCCGGCGATAGTCGGAAAAACCGCCGGAATGGCAACAGGAGTTTATTGTGGACGCAAGTCCCGAACTTATTAAGAAGATCACCGACGCGGTGCTGGAAGTATTGAGTCGGGACGCCGGCAATGGCACCAACCCCGCCGCGATTCACGCGCCGATGGGTGTATGCACCGGGGATTATTCAAAGTTTCCGGAATTGGTGCCGGTGCGACCAGGCAATTCCGCATCCGCGCCGGCCGCGCCGAACGGCTTTGTGGAAGATGCCGCCGCAGCGCGTCAGATTGCGGCGGCGGGACAAAATTCCGAACCGACCACAGCGGCCGCGGCTTCCAGTGCCGGTCCGGTTCTCACGGGAATTATAACGGCATCCAAACTGGCGGGATTGGAAGGCACCATATACCTGGCGGCGGGAGCCAAACTCTCACCGCTGGCCATGGACACGGTTAAACAGCGCGGTTTGGAAATAAAGGCGGTCGATGCGATTGCCAAACCAGCCGCCGGCACCGCCTGGATTTATTGGATGCAGGGACATTGCCCGTCCGCGGCCCGCGTTATTGAACAATTTCACGGCCAGGCAATCGCGGATGTCCGCGCCTCGGCCAGCCAACAATTGCCAAACGTCATTCGGGCGGTGGCAAAGGAAATTGCGGCGGGAAAAACGCGATTGGCCGTGCTGTTTGTACCGTCGGCGGCCAAAGCGGTATGCCTGGCCAATCGATGTGCCAACGTGCGGGCGGTTGTGGGAACCTGTCGGCAGGCCGTGCGGGAAGGCATGGAACTGCTCGGAGCCAACGTGTTGGTGCTGGAATATCCGCATCATGGCTTTAAGTCGATGACGGATTTGGTGGGACTGTTTTTGACTTCCAGCGGAATAGCACCCAAAGACGTGGATAAGCAATTAATGGAACTGGCCGCCTGCCGATAATGCGGCGGCCTGGGATAAAAGGTATTCGTTGAGGTGATGTATGCAGAATTTATTTCATGTCCGCCAGGAAATGTGTGATGTCGGCCATCGTATCTGGATGCGGGGCTATTGTGCCGGCAATGAAGGCAATCACAGTGTCCGCATCGCGGATGATCGGGTCTTGTGCACGCCGACCGGTGTTTCCAAAGGCTTTCTGACGCCGGATCAGATCACAGTTGTGGATATGGACGGCAATCAGGTTGACAAACAGAACAAAATGAAACGCACCAGTGAAGTGCTCCTGCACCTGCAGGTATACAAGGCCCGCGCGGATGTGAAAGCTGTGGTGCATTCCCATCCGCCGCATGCCACCGCATTTGCCATGGCCAATATTCCCATTCCCGAAGGCATTCACCCTGAAGCGGAAGTGTTCCTGGGAAAAGTTCCGATGGCCAAATACACCACTCCGAGTTACAAAGAACTCGGCGAGTCAGTGGTGGCGCTGATCGGGAAAGACACCAATACCGTCATGATGGGCAATCACGGATCTGTCTGCTTTGACACGTCGTTGATCGGCGCGTATTACAAACTGGAAATTCTGGATGCTTACTGCCGAATTCTGCTGCTGACCCGGCAGCTCGGCAAAATCAATCAGCTATCGCAACAGGAAATGGTGGAATTGCTTAAGGTTAAGGAAAAATTCGGCATGCCGGATCAGCGTCTGTCCTGTGCGACCACCGGATGTATCGGCGCGGATAATCAGCCGTTCCTTTCCTCATTTGATGCGCCGACGCAGAGTGTCTGCGCCTGCCAGAGCGATGGACATATTGAATCTACCGGCCCGGTGATTACCGAAGACAAGATCGAGGATCTGGTGCAAAAAATGACCGATCAGATTATGGCGGCGTTGCGTTGATTGGTTTGAGAAGTCCGGGGTTGAAAATATGAAGGCCCGCTCTCGCGTCCGGATTCATGCGATCCACGGTTGCGGCACGACGCGCCTGACAGCCGGCGAATTACAACGAAAGGATGTTTTATGAAAGTTACAATCATTGGCGGCGGTGGCCGCGTGGGATCCAATGCGGCATTTGCTTTGCAATGTGCGGGCATTGTGCGGGAAATTGCGTTGGTTGACGCCAATGCGGAACTTGCCTCCGGGGAAGCTCTGGACTTGCTGCATGGCGCAGCACTGGTTGGTGACCAGAGCATTTATTCAACGGATATTAAAGGTGCCGCGAATTCCGATATCATCTGCATCACCGCGGGTTTGCGCCGCAAACCGGAAGAATCCCGGCTGGATCTGATTAATCGAAATGTTTCGTTATATAAGGGCGTGCTGGATTCATTAAAAGGCGCGGGTGTCAACAAAGAGTGCATTTTTGTCGTCGTATCCAACCCGGTCGATGTGTTGACGCGGCTGAACATTGAATATCTGGGCTGGCCGGCTAAACAGGTCATCGGACTGGGGACGGTTCTGGATACCACGCGGTTCCGATCTTTAATTGCGGCGGCTAAGAACCTACCGGCTACACAGGTCGATGCGGTTATTCTGGGCGAGCACGGCGATACCATGACTCCCATTTGGAGCACCGCGACGGTGGCGGGAATGCCGCTGATCAAAATGCTCACGCCCGCGCAGCAGGCCGAGATTTTCCGGAAGACCCAAACCTCCGGCGCGGAAGTTATCAAGCTCAAGGGCGGAGCCGGCTATGCGGTGGGATTAAGCATTGCGGAAGTCATCCATTGCATCGCCCTGGACCGCAAGCGGATTCTGCCGGTAAGCAGTCAACTTACCGGACAATATGGAATCAAAAAAGTCTGCTTAAGCGTGCCGACGGTTGTGGGCGCTTCCGGGGTGGAAGCGGCGTTGGAATCTGAATTGTGGCCGAAGGAAATTGCGGGCATTCAGGCCAGCGCCCGGGCACTGGAAGAGACCTGGGGCAAGATTAAATAGTCGAATTGGAAAGCGCTATGCTGATCGTGGATCGCCAGAAAAAACTTCTCGATATCCTGCGGACGCGGCAGAGCGCGTCGTTGGAACAACTGGCGGAAGAACTGGGGGTATCCAGCTCCACCGTGCGGCGCGACGTCGATGCCCTGTGCGGACAGGGCGTGGTGGAGTCCACGCGCGGCGGCGTGTTATTCCGCGGCCGCTCACCGGCGATGCTGGACCTGGATCAGCGCATGCAGGAACAGGTGGACGCAAAACGGGCCATCGGCAAGGCCGCAGCTGCCATGATTGAACCGGGCATGACGGTGTATTTTGACGGCGGCTCAACAATTCATTACACCGTGCAGCAATTGGAGGTCCGCCCGCTGCAGGTGGTTACCAATAGTCTCACGGTGGCCAGTCATTTCGCCAATGATGAAGGAGTGGAGCTACTGGTGCTGGGCGGGGCGATGTATCCGCGTTCCGGTGTGATGGTCGGGCCGATTACCATGCAGGCGCTGGCTGAAATTCATGCGGATGTCATGATGTTCTCGGTTGCGGGAATTTATGAAACCGACATTTTCAATACGAATCTGGCCATGGTGCAGATCGAAAAACTCGCCCTGAAACAAGCCGCCCGTAAAATTCTGCTCGCCGATGCGGGCAAGTTCGGGCGCAAAGGATTGGCCCGCGTATGTTCCATCGAAGAACTTGATCTGATTATCACAGATTCGTCCATAAGTGACATCTGGAAAAACAACCTGCAGGATCGCCTGAAAATAGCGGGGTAACTTTTCGCGCAAAAGAAGCCCGCGGCGGGGAACCGGGGCTTCAGGCGGAAGAGAGGTGGGTGATGCGTTGTGGAAAGCGAACGCAACGGAAGTGTAGCAACGCCCTGTGAGCATATCGTGAACATCGCGTAAATCTGATTTAAGTATTTTGTTAGAAATGTGTAAAGAAGTTATTTATTTTTCGCCGGTAGCGCCAGCGAAAAACCCGCTGCGGCCAGCAGAATGGCCGCAATGACCAGCAGTGATGCGGTCGTGCTTATTTGCTTAACCGGCAGGAACGTGCCCACGAGCGGCAGGAGCATTTTTGATCCAATAAACAGCAGTATCAGGGCAAGGCCCGCTTCAAGAAACCGCATCCGATCCATTAACGGGGCCATGATAAAATAGAGCCGATGCAATGCCAGCACGGCGAACACATTGCTGCTTGTAACAATCAGCGGATCGCTGGTGATACCGAAAACCGCGGGAATGGAATCAAATGCAAACAGCACATCCACCAGGCCCACGAGAATAATCGCCAGAAGAAGGGGAGTCATGCGCTGGCGACCGTGCACCGACACAATCATCCGCCGGCCGGAATATTCCGCGCTGATGGGGAGCATTTTACCCGACATTTCAATGAGGCGCTGGGCAAGGCCGCGTTCGCCATGCCGTTGAAAGAACATCATGGTACCGGCCAGCAACAGAAATGCGCCCATGAAATAAAACAATACATGAAATCGACTCATCAGCGCCAGGCCGGTAAGTATCAGGACCACCCGCGCCGCAATCGCGAGGGTCACGGCCCAGAACATCACCAGATTCTGATCAGCCGCGGGAATTTTCAAGGCACGCAGCAAAATGATGAACATCATGACATTATCCGCGCTTAACGCCAATTCCAGCAGATACCCCGCGCTGAACGTTACCGCCGGTTGCCGCGTTGCACCAATGTGCGCAACCGGATTTTGCGCCATGGCAAAATGCAGAAACATTCCATAAGCCAGGGCAATAACAACCGGCAGCGCGCACAAGGTGGCCGCGCGTTTGAAGGCATTGCGGCCTGGTGCGGTCGGCGGAATGAATATATCCACCGCCAAAATCGTGACCGCAAGAATGATAAACAGTATCCAGGCCTGCATCATGGCTGTGCGCCTTGTGCGGCGGGTAAATCAAAGCGTTCAGGCCGCGGCGGCGGCCATGATTGTATCAGGCGATCTACAAACGCCACGTACCGTCGTTTCAGACCGGGAGAACGGGTGAAGAAATGTTTCAGAAATATTTCACCGGCGACGCGATTCCAGCGCAGGGTGAGTCTCCGTATATCATGATTGGTCAGGCCGGTGCCGGCCAGGAGGGTATTGAGTCGGCCGGTGCTGGCCATGGATAAAAGTTCCAGGAGTTTTGGGCGATAGCGGCTGTGCTCGATAAAAAGCATGAAGGACCAGACCTCGGCATAATATGCCTGTATATAGTCGGGATTGTGCATCACGACGCTGCCGGCTTGCGTGCCGGCCAGGGCCGTCAATGGCAGCAGTTGCCGCCTCTGCACGGCGCTGCGGAGCATTTCCCACCGCGCGGCATTGAGCCACGGTGTAAAATGCGGATACCCGTGCCGCCATTGCATGGCTTCACATTGGGTAGCCAGCCCTTCATCAAGCCATGCGGGCAGATGAGCTTTTAAGGCCAGAAAACTGAACTGATGCCAGGCCTCATGGGCCACAACGGATAATATCTCAGCGACGTTCGAGCGGTAAGCGGCAAATACACCGTTGCGTTCATATCCCCCGGCTTCAATGTGCAGATATATCGGGGCCTGCCGACCGGTGGTACTGCGGGTATACCTAGCCCATTGGCTGCGGTTGCGGAATACATAACCAATCATGGGCAACTTGGGCGCGGCATCGGGCACCAGGCGGGTAAACCGGGAATAATCCGCCTCCAGCACGCGGGCAATCAGGCGTTGCTGCAAGGGACTTTGAATGGTGGTGTAAATGCGATAATGCGCGGTCGTTATGACGCGCCCGCCCCGCAGGCCGCCGCGCCATGGCGCGGTTACAGCGGGCTTGGCACGGATTTGCCGCCGCTCTGCGGAACTCAACCCCGGCGGCCAGTGGCGCACGCCGGCGCATCCGCCCACAAATACCGCCGCGATAAAAAGAAAAAAACACGCCACCATTCTGTGTTTTACAAGCATTGAAGCAATGGTACCGGCGCAGTGGCATCGCCCGCAAGCGGCAGCTATCAACTGACTCTCGCCGCCGTGCCGCCGCGCAGAATATGTTGTTGTTGCATTCATTACCACCCGCCGGTGGTGCCGCGATTTCCGGCAGCGGAAGTTTCACTCCAGACCCTGGTTGAGAATTTCAAGGTATTTCTGATAGATAAATACCCGATTCCTCCGATGGCCGGTCAATTCATTGACGATGCCCAATTCCTTGAGGCGCAGCATGCACTTGCCCACCGTTACCACATTCAACTTACAGCGTTGGGACAACAGGCGGATGGTAGCAACAGGCCGCCGGGAAAGCGAATCATGCACGCGCTTCACGCTGGGGGAAATTCGACCCAGTGTTTCAATACTCCGAACATCCTTTGCCTGCAGTTCTTGAAGAAGCTGTACAGTACCGACGGCCTGTTGGGCGGTCTGGGTAACCGCGTCAAGAAAAAACTCCAGCCACAGTTCCCAGTTCCCCCTGGTGCGCACGTCATTAAGGATTGCGTAGTAATGGGACCGATGCTTTTTCAAATAAAGGCTCAAATATAACAGTGGTTCCCGTAGAAATTTCCGGTCGCATAAGATAAGGGTGATTAACAGCCGGCCAAGGCGGCCATTGCCGTCAAGAAATGGATGGATTGTTTCAAACTGAACATGCGCCAATGCCGCTTTGATTAACACCGATGTTGGCACGGGCCGGTCATGAAGAAAACGTTCTAAATCGCCCATACACGGCATAATTCTGATCGGGCGGCGGTGGAACGAACGCCGCATTGCCGGGCCGCGATCCGCCAATCCAGTTCTGACTGCGCCTGAATTCGCCGGCAGTGCCATTGGCTCCACGTCCGCCCGCAAGTAATTTCGCGTGCATTTCCTCAATCAATCGCAGCGACAGCGGCAGCCCGCCCGCCATGCGAGCAAGGCCATGTTCCATGGCGGCAACATAATGGCTTACCTCACGCGCATCATCCATCGGCACGCCGGGAGCTTCGTTGATCTCATAGAGCAGCAAGTCGGAATGCGATGATTGCGTTCCTTCAATCATGGTCGAAAGAACCGCTTCCTTGCGAACGTACTTATATAAAAACAGATTCGGATCGGGAAGCAACGCGCAAACGGCGTCAAGCCGGCCGAACCAAACCAGCGCCGTATCAGATTTTGCCTGTAGTTCCGCGGTCCAATGAATCGCGGGAACAGGCGGTAATGGCAAGGGCACAAATGCCTTCACCGTTTCTCCAAGGGTGGAAATTGTGATATACCGCCCTTGCAGTCCGCGTTTCATAGAATGTGTCTTAACTGATTTCGTGAAATAAGAAATTGCTTTATTTTACGAAATGCTATTATCGTAAAATAAGATTTCGGCTCAGGTTCCCGTTTCCGGCAGCGTCGGAGGAATCAAAAGCGATGGCTGTTGCGCTGCGGCATTGGCTTTTACGCGCTTGCCGTTGATGCGGATTTTCCCGTTGGCCGTGGCAGGCGCGGAGGCGGTGGGAAGTTCGGAGCCGGACAAAGGCGCTCCAACCCGGGTTTCATTCAACCGGGATTGTATGCGCGCGGCGTATTCGGGTGATAATTCGAATCCGACGTACTTTCGACCCAGTTTTTTGGCCGTCACCAACGTTGATCCGCTGCCGCCAAAGGGGTCCAGCACGGTTTCCCCTTCATTCGAGGATGCTTTTATGATGCGCCCCAATAATTGCTCCGGCATCTGGCAGCCATGCCAACCGGCGCGTTCCTTAAAGGTTCCACACACACGTGGAAAATACCAGATGTCCTCATCCGGTTGAAAGCTATCGGGAATATCCTGCGGGCGCAAAATCCATGTATCATCCGGCAGTCGGCCATCGGGATTTCCGCGGCTGTCACCGTAAACCAACGTTCGCGCGGAAGGTACGCGAATCTGCGAAATATTAAACGTGAATTGCTTTGGATTTTTCACAAAATGAAACAGATGCGTGTGGCTGCGGGCAAACTTAAATTTGCACTGCACGCCAAAGGTGTAATACCACAACACCCAACTGCGGCAGGTCAGACCAAGTTCCCGTTGAAAAATAAGTTTAAGTTCAGCCGCGAAATCATCACCGATGGCCAGCCAGAACGTGCCATCGGGTTTCAACGCCCGCACCACGCCCGCACCCCAGCGCCGCGTCCAGGCCAGATAATCGTCCGCGGCCCGCTTGTCTTCATATACATCGTATTTGTAGCCGATATTAAAGGGTGGATCGGCAAACACCAGATCAATACTGCCCTCGGGAATTTCCGCCAAGCCCTCAATGCAATCGCGCTGATAAAGTTGATTTAATTCTAACATGGGTGCCTGACCTTCGTGTTCCAGTCCGGCGACGATATCTGGATTGACCGAACCCAGGTTACCTTGCCGGAATCACAATGCGCTCGCCGGCGCGAAGTTTATTGGGGCTTGAGCCGATCACCCGGCGGTTGGCATTGTAAATTCTCTTCCACAGTGCCGCGTTGTGATAAAACTTGCGGGCAATGCCGGACAAATCTTCACCTGGTCGGACCACATACGTGCGGCCTCCGCGCGAAGAAGACGCGTACGCACGATGCTGCCGACGGGACACCGCAACATGCCCATGGCGCGGCAGGCGAATTTTCTGCCCGATACGCATGCGGCGTGGATCAAGGCCGGGATTGGCCCGTTCCAGAGCGTGAATCATGCGTTCACTGCCATAAATGCGTCGGGAAATCGATGCCAGCGTATCACCCCTGCGAACAATGTACACGCCGCTGTGCGGAGCCGAAAGCGTGAGCGTCCTGCCGCGATGATGATGACGGCGGGAGCGCAATGTTATACCGGAGGATGACCCGGTGCCGCTGGTGTTAACCGGCGGGAAATTCAGCGTT
>JAJYZY010000025.1 GCA_021799715.1 Planctomycetota bacterium
AATCTGGCGTGGTGACAAGTCCGGCGGGCAATTGGTTGACTATAACGTTGACGTGCAGGAAGGCATGGTGGTGCTGGATGCCGTGCATCAAATCCAGCGTGAACAGGCCCATGACCTCGCGTGCCGCTGGAACTGTAAAGCGGCCAAGTGCGGTTCGTGCAGCGCGGAGGTCAACGGCAAGCCGCGACTGATGTGCAAAACCCGGCTCGATGATTTTGCTGAAGGGCAGACCATCACCGTGCAACCGATGAAGGCTTTTCCGGTTATCCGCGATCTGGTAACGGATGTTTCATGGAATTACACAATCAACAAAAAAATTCCACCGTTCACACCCAGGCCGGATACCAACTGGCTTATGCAGCAGCGGGATGTGGACCGATCGCAGGAATTCCGCAAGTGCATTGAATGCTTTCTCTGCCAGAATGTCTGCCATGTTCTGCGCGAACATGACCTGGAGGATAAATTTTTCGGTCCGCGGTTTCTGGTGCGCGCTGCGAGCCTGGAGATGCACCCGCTGGATGCACTCGATCGCACCGGATTGCTTAAAGATCAGGGCGGCATCGGACTGTGCAACATTACCAAGTGCTGCACGGAAGTGTGTCCGGAAGAAATCCACATTACGGATAATGCCATTATCCCCCTCAAAGAGCGCGTGGTGGACAAATACTATGATCCTATTCGCATTGCCTTGCGCGTGCTGACCGGCTCGGGCCGGGATTCCGGCCGGAAATAATCTCGCCGCGGGGCGATCGGCCGCCATTTTATCCGCCGGATAATCATCCATTGCAAAACCCGCGGTTGTATAAGATGTTGGCCCACCGCCGCCGCCATGGCCGCGAAGCATAACCCCGGCATCGTAGGCTTGCGACACCAATGTCAAATGGATTTTCGCGTCGGGCCATGTCGTAAAGTCAACGCAGGTCGGGTCAATCTGCGCCGGTGGGGTGGATGAAAAGTTCAAAAATATTTTCTTGTTATCATTTCTGCGCTGGCGTTTATGCGCCGATAGGTTACCATTAATCGCAGTTCACTCTTCGGAGCCGTGTGTACACATTGTCGCGTGGCGATGTGTTTATGTTTTTTTCAGTCCCTTATAAGGAGTCCTGTTATGGCCAAGGGCAACAACAGTCAGAAGAAAGAAGTCAAAAAACCCAAGAAGGACAAGAAGAAAAAGTGAACCTGCGGCGTTTCGTCCGGGTTTATCAGCTTGTTTTAATGACTTCTCCCCCTTCCAGGCCCCCAAACGGCGGGCCTTTTTTATTTGCCGGTCCCGTCCCGTTGTAAACGCGCCCGGTGCTGAACCATTCGGTTCTACCACGACTTTTGCATCTGATTCACAACCGCCATCGCCAGCCGCTCAACGGCCATTTGCTCTGCATCGGGAAGCTGCTGGCCGATCTGGGGAATTTCCGTGCTGGATGCCGCAAAATTGTTCCGGCGCGACAGCACCGCGCCGGTATGCAAATTCCGCCAGGTGAAATCAACCACAATGGTAATTTGCGTTTCCTGGGGCAGATTCGTCTGGAAGCTGTTGCTTAAAACCCCCTCGCTGACGCTGACAATCGTGCCGGTCAGTTCCGTGTCCGCCTGATTCACCGCCGCCAGGCGGTACGGAGTGCGGGATTCAATATCTTTATCAATCGCTTCGCTTAGGCGGAATTCCAGCCCCCGGCGGAAGGTATTGTTTTTCCATATCGGCACCGCGACGGTATGTATCCCGGACGGATAAATGGATTTCATTGTGTATCCACATCCCGTCGGCAGCATGGCCAGCAGCAGCAAAACGATGCCCGCCAAGCTTCGCCCAGGGCCAATGAAAAAACGTTTTACCTTCACTTGATTGCCTCCGCCCCGAAATGCGCTACAAGTTCTTTCCGGGCTATTTTTGCCCATCGCGTATCCGGCCAGTCATTGATGACCCGATTGTAATAATATTTTGCCGCCGACGGTTTGCTGAAGCGAATGTAAAATTGCGCGATTTCCAGTTCCTTTTGTCCTTCAATCTGGTAGATGCGTTCTTCCAATGCTTTAACCTGCAGTATCTGCGCAAAATGCGGATAATCTTGGGTGAGTGTTTCGAGTTGGGCATCGGCGTTGCGCAGTGGAGTAAGATCAAATTTTACCCCACGGAATGTCGCCAGCAGACATTGCACCTCCATAATCGTGGCTTTCACCACGAATTGGCTGTACGGATAACGCCGCAGAAAGTCCTGATAAGACTGAAAAGCGCGGTTGAATCGCGAGTCGCTGTAGTAATAATCCGCAACGCGAATGCCTGCCAGCTCCGCCAGCGGCGATCCGCGCTGCCGATCTTGTATGCGGCGCAGAAGTTCCAATGCATCACCGGTAACCGGCAGAATCCGCAGGCCAAGGAATTTACGTTTGTATCCGCGGAGAAAAGCGCACGCGATGTTGTATTCCCGCCGCAGGCACGGGCCATACAGTGGACTGGTGGGGTAATTATCCAGCAGGTCCTCATAGGCGAACAACGCAGTGTATTTTTCACCCATGGCGTTGTAAGCATCCCCTCGCAGCAGCAGCACTTCCGGGGCCAGTGGATTGTTTTGATTGACTTTCATCCAGCGCCGGGCCTGTTTCGGAATATGC
Source organism: Planctomycetota bacterium (assembly GCA_021799715.1). Next base: position 2,608 of record JAJYZY010000025.1, read on the forward strand.
TGGGGATGACCCGAATTTAATTCCGTGATCATTTCCGCGACCTGTCCCGGCGGGGTATTGGCATTGGGTGTTACCAGAGGAACCCACACTCCATTTTGCAATAACCAGGTGGGTGTCGGCCGCGGCACAATGACCGCCGCGCTGCAATTGGCTCCATGCGTTACCAGCAGCGCCAGTAAAACGGCCAGTGCGGTCAACATGGGTGGGATCGGCCGACGATATATCAGGCGGTGTTTCATGAACCATTCCATGGATGAAAAGTATAGGGCAAAGCGGCGTGAATTGCACAGACGGCAATGGGGGCCGCGTATTTCACGTCTTGGTCCCCGGCACGCCGGGCGCGGTTGTGCCGCGCGGCGCTGCGGCGGAGGTGCCGCGATTTTCACCGAGCATCATGCTTTGCAGCGGATGGCCTATCGCCAGGCGCACGCCCGCGCGAAATCGTTCCGCGGTTACCAGCATTACCACCAGCGCCAGCACCGGCCATAATACATATCTTCCCACAATTAAAATCCGCTGATCAAATGAAATGCCGTGCCCCGGCGGCGGCAGAAATGCCAACGCCAGGGTATTGTGCAATTCATGCCAGCCATAGAGCACTCCGGGAATCGGAAATCCCGGTAACACATATTGCCACGGAAATACCATAAAAAGCAGAATCACCGACCAAATCAGGCTGCGCGTCATATTGGCCACGCCCGGTGCCTGGGCTACGAGAATAACCAGCAGCGTGACAAAAATAATAATGGCCTGCGAGCCGGAAGCCAGCAGTCCCAGCAATTGTGTAATGGGGGCGATAAGGTAATAACTCTCGCGCCACTGTCGCCGCAGATTCAACCGCCGACCGGCCTTTTCCCCCATGACCAGTCGATTCGATTGATAATTTTCAATGCTCTGCCCATTGACATGGGTATGCGGAAAAATATCCAGGCTTTCCGGCACTCCGGTTCGCATGATTGTTTGCCGCGCTGAATTCGGCGGTACGTCGGCCCTTTGCCGCGCGGTTGGTTTGATGAGCACTACCGGATTGCCCGCCCGATACGGTTGCGTGGTAAAGCGCATGAGGATAAAGCCCACCACTTGCAGCATCACACTGAAAAACAGCACATAGCCCAGAAAATTGCGTCCCGAGCGCAACGTCCGCAGAGCCACGCCATAATCACCATAAGGATGTACAGGAGCTGACATAACCATTTCCCCGGAGCCAAAAGCGCCGCGCCTCGCGGCGATATACCGACGCATGCCGCCTGCGTCGCCGATCCACTTCGAACTTCAGTATACCGCCAGATTCATAGCCGTTACAGGTAGCGCAGCGAACCGCAGGTCCCGTTTACATGGCCCTTAACGAATTGTGACATTTCGGCTATTCTTTCCGGGGTGTATTGAGAAGCTTGAGGAATGCTTAATATGAAGAAGTTGCTGGTTGCCAATCGCAGTGAGATTGCCATTCGCGTGTTGCGCGCTGCCACGGAATTGGGTTTATCCACCGTTGCCATTTATACGCATGAAGACCGTTATTCGCTGCATCGTTTCAAAGCCGATGAAAGTTATCAGGTCGGCGGCCCCGATGCGCCCGTGAAAAATTACCTCAACATTCCCGCCATTATAGAAATTGCCAAAGCCCATGATGTGGATGCCATCCACCCCGGATATGGGTTTTTATCGGAAAATGCCGATTTCGCCGCCGCGTGCGAGTCCGCCGGGATTACTTTCATCGGTCCAACGCCGGATATGCTGCGCGATTTTGGAGACAAAACCGCCGCCCGGCGCATTGCCCAACTCGCCGGTGCGCCGGTATTGCCGGGAACGGAACATGGTGTTACCGACCCCGCGAAAATAAAAAAAATGGCCAGGGACATCGGTTATCCATTGATCATCAAAGCCAGCTTCGGCGGCGGCGGCCGGGGCATGCGCGTGGTGCGGGAAGCCGGTGAACTCAATGAGAAACTGGAAGAAGCCCAGCGCGAAGCCGGGGGAGCGTTTGGCAAGTCGGAGGTTTTTCTGGAGCGCTACATCACCAGCGCCAAGCACATTGAAGTGCAATTGCTCGGTGATGCGCACGGCAATCTGGTTCATTTATATGAACGGGATTGCTCGGTGCAGCGCCGGCATCAGAAAGTGGTGGAACTGGCACCCAGCGTTGGATTGCCCGAAGCATTGCGCTACAAAATATGCGATGCGGCGGTGGCCATCGGGCGGCAGGTTCATTATCGCAATGCCGGCACGGTGGAATTTCTGGTGGATGTGGAGTCCGGCGAATTTTATTTTATTGAAGTCAATCCGCGCATTCAGGTGGAACACACCGTGACGGAAATTATCACCGGCATTGACCTGGTGAAATCGCAAATCCGCGTGGCCCAGGGGCATAATCTCCATGGCCCGGAAATTCAGATTCCCACACAGGATAAAATCACCTTCCGCGGTGTGGCCCTGCAGTGCCGGATTACCTCGGAAGATGCCGCCAATCATTTCATTCCCGATTATGGCCGCATTACCAGCTACCGTTCACCGGCGGGCTTTGGTGTGCGGCTTGATGGCGGGACGGCCTATACCGGGGCGGTCATTACACCCTATTTCGATTCACTGCTGGTCAAGCTCACCTGTTTTGCCCCCACCCTGGAAGAATCGGTGGCCCGGACACTGCGCGCACTGTCCGAATTTCGCGTGCGCGGCGTAAAAACCAATATTCCATTTCTGGAAAACCTGGTGCAGCACCCCACCTTCGCATCCGGCGCGGCCACGACAACGTTTGTGGATAATACGCCCGCGCTGTTTCGATTTTCCGCCCGGCGCGATCGTGCCACCAAGTTGCTTACCTATCTCGGCGACGTGATCGTCAATGGATCGCCGGAAGTCAAACGCGCGCCGGATCTCTCGGTCATGACCCCACCGCCCGCAATTCCCCATCCCCACGGCCAAAGCATTCCACCGGGCATGCGCGATCGCTTTAAAGAACTTGGAGCCGCTGGATTTTCCCAATGGCTGACCCGGCAAAAGGCCCTGTTGTTTACCGATACGACCATGCGCGATGCGCATCAGTCGCTGCTGGCCACGCGCATGCGCACGATCGATATGCTGCCGGCGGCACAGGCCATGGCTCATCTGCTGCCAAATTTATTCAGCGTGGAAATGTGGGGCGGAGCAACATTTGACACCGCCATGCGGTTTTTGCATGAAGACCCCTGGCAGCGCCTCGCGGATTTGCGATCCCGCGCGCCGAACCTTCTGTTTCAAATGCTGCTGCGCGCCAGCAATGCCGTGGGATACACCAATTACCCCGATAATGTGGTGAAATTTTTTGTGCAGCAGGCGGCGGCCAATGGGATCGATGTGTTCCGGGTGTTCGATTCCCTGAACTGGACGCGCAACATGCGCGTCGCCATGGACGCGGTTGTGGAAAGCGGTGCCATACTGGAGGCGGCCATCTGTTATACCGGAGACATACTCAATCCGCGGCGGGAAAAATATTCGCTGAAATACTACATCGGCATGGCCAAAGAACTGGAAAAAATGGGGACGCACATCCTGGGAATCAAGGATATGGCGGGCCTGTGTCGGCCGTTGGCGGCGCAAAAGCTTGTCAAAGCGCTGAAGAATGAAGTAGGAATTCCCATACACTTCCACACCCACGATACCGCCGGCGTGCAGGCGGGCAGCATTCTGCTGGCCGCGGAAGCGGGCGTGAATATTGTCGATGCGGCCGTGAGTTCCATGAGCGGTATGACCAGTCAGCCCAATTTGAATTCCCTGGTTGCCGCCCTGGCGCATACGCCCCGCGACAGCGGCCTGGATCAAACGGCTCTGGCCCGACTGGCGGATTATTGGGAAGCGGTCCGGCGGTTCTATCAGCCGTTTGAAGAGGGCATGCTAGCAAGCACCGCGTCGGTGTATGAACATGAAATGCCCGGCGGACAATACACCAATCTGCGCGTGCAGGCCAAGAGTCTTGGATTGGCCGACCGGTGGAATGAAATTGCCGCCATGTACCAGCAGGTAAATGAATTGTTTGGTGATATTGTAAAAGTTACGCCGTCAAGCAAAGTAGTCGGCGATATGGCCTTGTTCATGGTTACCAACAATCTCAAGCCCGATGATGTTCTGGATGAAAATCGGCATATCGATTTCCCCAAAAGCGTGGTGGACATGCTCCGCGGAGACCTGGGCCAGCCGCCGGGAGGCTGGCCCAAGAAACTGCAGAAAATTATTCTGCGCGGCAAAACCCCCATGACCGCCCGTCCCGGTGCCAAACTGGAGCCCATTGACCTGGACGCCGCGCGCCGGGAAGTTGCCCAGAAACTGCACCGTGAAATCAGCGATACGGACCTCGCGGGTTATCTGATGTACCCGGAAGTATTTACGCAGTTTGACCGATTCCGTAAACAGCATGATAACGTAAGTGTTCTACCCACCCCGGCGTTCTTTTATCCCATGCAGCCCTATGCGGAAGTACCCATTGAACTGGAAACCGGAAAGACCATGCTGGTGAAGTTCCTGACCGTCGGTGAGCCGGACGCCGATGGCATGCGAACCGTATTTTTTGAACTCAACGGCCAGCCGCGGGAAGTAAAGGTGGCTGATAAATCGTTAAGCGGCAAAGCCCGCGTGCAGATTCCGAAGGCTGAACGCGATAATCCGGGGCAGATCGGCGCACCGATGCCGGGGAAAATTTCTGCGGTGGCGGTAAGCCTCGGTCAGGATGTTGTTCGCGGCGATAAACTGCTTTCCATTGAAGCGATGAAAATGGAGACGGCGGTCTACAGCCCGCGCGATGGAAAAATCGCGAAGATTCTCGTGCAACCCGGCATGACCGTCGCTTCCAATGATCTGCTTTTGGAATTTCAGTAAGCGCCGCAGCCGCCCTTTTTTAGCCGATGCACAACCGGCAGGAGCACCCGTTATGATCCGCAAAGCTTTTGTTATGTCCGTCAATCCGGGTATGGAAACACAATATCAGCGGCGGCATGATCCCGTATGGCGGGAACTTTTGGACACACTTAAACAACATGGTGCGCATAACTACAGTATTTTTCTCCATCCGGAAACCCGGCAACTTTTTGGTTACGTGGAAATCGAAGATGAAGATCGCTGGAATGCGGTGGCCAATACGCCAATATGCCGCAAATGGTGGAAATTCATGAGCGATATCATGCCCAGCAATCCCGACAACAGCCCCGTGGCCCTGCCGCTTAACGAAGTATTTCACCTCGATTGATCCACTGCGGCATTATCGTTCGGCAATGGCGCTGGCGAATGCGATCTGCGCGGTGTGGGAAATGGATATGTGCCATGTGGTAATGCCCGCCTGCTCCGCCAGGGCTGCGGTATGACCGGACAAGCGTAATACCGGCTTGCCTTTGGAATCCGGTAGAATTTCCATATCCGTCCACGCGATACGGCCCCGAAATCCCGTGCCCAATGCTTTAACAATCGCTTCCTTGGCGGCAAAACGCCCGGCGAAATGTATGTTGCAGTCCCGATGTTCGCGGCAGTAATCTGCTTCCCCGGCGGTAAAGCAGCGGTGCAGAAAATGCTCGCCGTGTCGCTTGATCATGTCATCGATGCGCCCGATGTCCACCACGTCCACGCCATGTCCAACAATTGCCATCGTAAAATCCACCATTTCCGACCCAGAATACCGTTTAATTGTAACGATCCTCCGGGATTTTCGCTGATGCCGCCGTGCGCTGCCGACACATTTTGCATCGCTATCGCAACCGTTGAGCAGAGTTGCTCCGGTAATTGTGCTGCCCGGTAAACAGGATGTTACCGCAAAGCCCGCTGCCCGGCACTGCGAAAATATGCAATAAAATCAACTGCTTGTTTGCAACACAAAAAAACCGGCTACAGGTTGCCGGGGCGGGGGGGCGACGTAACTTGCCAACGTTTACGCATCGGCGGCGGTGAATTATCCCTGCGCCGCTACGACTGTCCGTACCTCCGGCACTTGCAGGGACCGTTTGAGAATTTTCCCGGTTGGAGACCGCGGCATATCCTCAACAAAGTAGACATCGCGCGGCATTTTGTAGGCCGCCAGACGCTGGCGGACGAAGATGCGAATATCCTGGGCTGTGGGTTTTTCGGTAATGCCTGGTTCGAGTTGAATAAAGGCCACCGGCACCTCGCCGCGTTGCGCGTCTTTTACGCCGATTACCGCGGTCAGCAGCACTGCCGGGTGTTGTCGGATCACTTCTTCAATTTCGTACGGGGCGATTTTTTCGCCGGCCATGATAATGAGTTCTTTTTTCCGGCCTGTAATAAACAGGAATCCATCGTGATCAATGCGGGCAATATCGCCGGTTTTAAACCAACCATCGGCGGTGAGCACGGCCGCGGTTTCAGTGGGTTTATTCAAGTACCCTTTCATGACATTGCGTCCGCGAATCCACAGTTCGCCGTCCATATTGGGTCCCAGAGGTTGCTCGGCGTCATCAACGATGCGCAGTTCCACATTGGGCAGGGGTTTACCCACGCTGCCGGGCTTGTGCGCCCAGGGTACGCAAAAGCTGACCATGGGCGAGGTCTCGGTTAAACCGAAGCCTTCGAGCATATCAATGCCAAAATCGGTTCTGTATTTTTCCAGCAGAGCCATGGGCAGCGGCTCGCCGCCGCTGATGGCATACATAACGCTGGCCAGACTCGCGCGGGAAACGCTCTTGCAGTTCGCCAGCAACGAATACATGGTCGGCACTGCCACCAGTACCTGGATTTTATTTTTTATAATCAGTTCCAGGGTGGCCGCGGGGTTGAAGCGGGCCTGATAAATCACCCGGCAGCCGAGGCTCAGGGGTACTAAAAATCCGGCCATCAGGCCCAGCGCGTGAAACATCGGCAATACGCCGAGAAAAGTCATCTGTTGACTGAATTGGGCGTGCGCGATGGCATCAGCGGCGTTGGAATCCAGATTGCCGCTGGTGAGTATCACGCCTTTGGGTGAACTGCTGGTGCCGCTGGTGTACAGAATGACCGCCGGATCGTCGGCTTTCCGATCCGGGAGCCGGCGCGGCCAGGGAATTTTCCGGAACGATAGTTCTTCCATGAACACCACTTGAAAACCGGCTGCTTTCAGGGCCTGGGCAAGTTCATCAAAATAGTGAATGGTAAAGATGGTTTTCAGGCCGGCGTCGCGGCAAATATCAATAAGTTCCGGCGGGCGCAAAAGATAATTTAATGCAACGGCGACGCGCGCGGACCATCGCACGCCTCCGAAGGCCACGGCAAAGGCACTGCTTTGTGGTAGAAGCAGGCCGATGCGTTCCTCATGCCGGGCCAGTTTATCAATGTGGCCCGCCATGAGATTGCTGCCATGCCGCAACTGGCCGAAGGTCAGTGTGCGCCGATCATCAATGATGGCAATTTCACCGGGGCGGGATTTACCCTGTTCGATGACTTTTTCCAGCAACATCCTGCACCCGGATTCACTACATTTCAGCCTTTGAATCAACCCTTCGAGTTTAGTCTTAATTGCGTGGAGACACAACGGCACGCAATGAATTGTGACTCCGGGCGTTCTATGCGGTAAAATACCTTCGTTCACCGGGTTGGTGAAAGCCGGCACGCCGGGGAGTCTTTTGGAGGTTATGGAATATGAAAAACATCTCCGTCATCGGTTCAATTATGGGTTGTTTTGTGCTTATGGGCGTACTGGCCGGATGCCAGCAGCCGCTGCAGAATGTCGCGATTCCGTCGCCGCAGGATCAGGCGGCCTATCAGCCCCAGGCTTATCCCAAGCCATTGCCTCCCAATGCTTTCGGAACGCCGGTAACCGGAAACCCCTATGGTACCCATGTCACGCTGCCCGATGAGGCCGCGTATGTGCGGGCCTATCAGGCACAGCGTGATCCGCGCATGATGGTGGAAGTGCTTCTGGGGCAGGGCGGCGCAACGGCAAGTACGTTTCATCTGGGGAATGAAGATTTTGACGCCATACAGATTTCTATGATTGAATATCTAAACGCCAATGGGCAGGTGGATATTCATGACCCCTCGATGGCACAGAAGGTTCTCAACCGGGAAAGCTTTCTCCGACTGCAAAATGGTGACCCCAAAGTCCTGCCGCTTCTAAAACATCAACTTAATACGGATGTTCTCGTTGAAATTCAGGCCGCTCCCACGCAACAGGCCGCGTATGGAAATGCCGTGCGTCTGTTGGCCCAGGCCGTCAGCACAACGGATGCGCGCGTCCTGGCGGCTGCTTACGTGGACATGCCCCTGCCGGCCAGTAAAACCAACATTAACATGTACACCGGTTATCTGGCGGACAAGATCATGCAAAAGCTTGCGGCCATTTGGGGCGGCGGCGCGGCGGCGTACAACCCGATGATTATCCGAATTTACAATGCCGCGAGCATTGATGATGTGCTGGCCATCAAGCATTTTGTCCAAAAGGTTCCCGGCGTGCGGCTGGTGATAGATCGCGGCATGACTGGTTCCACTTCCACCGCGTACGGCCGGCTTGCCGTTGAATACAACGGCGCACCGGATGATTTTTATTCCGCCCTTAAGCAGGAAATCGGCGTATCGACGGGGTTGAAAGCGGTGGATTTGCAGAACAACACCGTGGATTTGCAAATTACCGGGCCTATGGTGTTGCGCACCACGACCATTCGAACCACCACCCGCGTGCGGACACAAACCACGCAAACCCAGGTGAAAACCGTTAATGAAACGCCCATTGAACCAGCGCCGCAATAATGATCGCCGATAACAAGGAGTCTGTGTTATGTTACCCAATGGTGGTATAAACCGTTTATCAATTGGTGTTCTCGCGGCCTTCTGCCTTATCGGATTATGGGCCATTGCCGGCTGTCAGGGCCCGGTTGTCCCGTTTCAGAATCCACTGAACCCATTTCCGCAGGTGCATCTGGCCAGTTATGGCCTGCAAAACAGAATTCTGGTCAATGAACCGATCGTCAGCCGCGTGGGTGATGGGCAGTTGGATGTAGTTATTCCTGTGCGCAATGTAACCGCCGATGAGTTGTATCTCGAATTCCAGTACCGCTTTCTCAATGCCCAGGGCGCGCAGGTGGAAGAAACGTCCGGATGGAACACGTTGCGAGTTCCGGCATATTCGATGGCCCAGATACATTTCACAAGCCTGACCGCAGCGGCCAACTTTGATTGCGATATCCGCCGCCTGCCGTGATCGGTGCGTTTATTGCCGCCAGAGCGGGTCATCGGCGGCGACCTGCAGGATGGCTCGACCGGCCAGATCGCTGATAATCGGCCAGGTCAGGCCGCGGGTGCTGAGGGTTTCCATAATTCCCACACCAAGATAACGTTTGCTGCCGCGGGAGCGCAACTGTACGGAACAACTGTTGCGCACCAGATACGGGCCGGTTTCGATAAGATTCTGATGTTGAATCAGCAGTTCTACGTTATGCCCGCGCGAGTCGCTGCCATGGAGGACCATGCGGGCGGGATACTGATTTCGCAATTTGCCGCAGCGGCCATACGCAATTTCGCTTTGCGGGTGTTGAACAATAACCGGAGCCGCCGTTTTATCCAGAATAATCAGTGAATCGGTATCGCATGGCCTGCTGGTATTGGTGTGGTTCCACGCAATGGCCCAATCCTGATTGATCGCATGGCCGCGCGATATAGCGCGCACATCCCGGCCGATGCCCGACCCGCCGGAATATTGATCGTGATAACCCAAACCGTCCAGGGGCATATTCAGCAGCATCGTGTCGTCAGCGAGATTAATCTGCCCGATGCGCCCGGTTACACTCGCCATGGGAACTGCCAGTACCCAATTGTGCTGTGCCCCATCAGCCGAATCGGGACGCAGAGGAAGAAGTTGTTGATTTCCAGTCGCAAGCGGCCTGAATGTTAAGTCCACATGAATCGCCCGACTGGTGCGGTAGCGCGGACCGGCAATCGTATATTCCATGGGATAACCGCGTGCCGTTAAACCCAAAGTACCATCCTGCCGCAGGGTAACACGATTCGGTCCCACCAGACATTCCGGCGATCCGCGCCCGCCGCGAAACGCTCCGGGTGGAAACACATTAACCGATCGCAAAATACATTTGCCGCCCTGAAATACCGATATCGTCGCTCCGGGATAAAAACTCGGCAATACCTGTTCACGCACCGAACTGATTTTCACCCGCGTGGAGCGCCGGCTATAACGATGGAACTCCCGCACGTAGCGGGGATGAAAGCAGAAGCCGTCATACAGACTCACCGCCACACCATTGCCGGCGGAATCCATCGCACTAAAATTTCGGCATTCATAGGCTCCGGGGGTTTTTAGCTGCCGCCACCCTGCTTGTTCCCATTCGCCCGTGCATTGCCCGGGACTGAAACCGGCAATACCCGCCCGCGATCCGCTGGCGGTATCCATCGCATCCGCGGCCACCCCGGATAAACTGCTGTCAGTAAGTGCTAAAGATTGCTTGATCATTACAAATACGCCAATGCGCAGGCCTACAAAAAAGCACGCCGAACGACCCAATGCCGTCCGAATCCCTGCCATGTTGTAACTTCGAGAGCTAACAAGCTCTTCATTCTTGCTTATCGGCACAAATGGGCGCGATAGTTCAACGAACCTCCAAAAATACTTATTCCAATGCGCGCTTGGCCGCAATAACAATTCCGTCGAAACGGACGCTGCCGCATCCGTAGCACAAACCGGTTGTGGACGTTTGGTTTGCAGTGATTTTATCGCCACCGTGCGTGCTTTCATGGTATGTACGCGCCGCCTGGCATGTTTACCGGGACATAATATGTGCGGTGGTGAAATTCGCCGGGATGGCTGCCTCCCTCCCAATCCGGCAACCGGTTACAGAATAGTGACAAGGGTTGCGTGTAAACAATATGGGACCCTGTCGATCACCAGCGCACCGCTGGATCAACAATGTCAGCCCATAATTCAATACCCCCCGCCATGGACTTGACGGACGTAAAACCCGCCTCACGCAACATCGCCGCGGCACGTAATGAACGCACGCCGCTGCGGCAATAAACCACCACCGGCTTCAAACGCCAGGATTCCAGTTCCGCCAGGCGTTGAGAAAGTGTGTCCAGGGGAATCAGTGTGGCACCGGAGATGTTGGCTATTTCCCATTCCACCTCATGTCGAACATCCAAAAGCAAAAGCGATTCGCGCTCCTGCCGCGCTCGATGAACTTCTTGCGGATGCACCTCCCAATTTGGATCGATGCTTCTCGTTTCACTTTTATACTCTTCTTCCATTGGTTTCATAAAGTACCCTTTGCCAAAAACTCATAAGCGAAGTTTAGCTAACGATGTGACATTAATAAAATAGATGGAATTTATACATAGCATAATAATGGATTATGCCATGAAAATGAAGGATCGTGTCGCGCGCAAAAACCAGCCGCGGTAAGGCCGCGAGTGCGGCAGGCCGCCGCCCACGCATGACAACGAAGGATTTTTGCGTATCCAATTTGCCGGTGTTGTTCACCGCGTGCATTGATTTGCGTCCAGGCGTTATGCCGCGCCGGGAATACACTCCGCCGCCTTGGAACTCCCGCCGGCGAATGCCGCCGCGGAAAGATAATCAGCCGCCTGCGAAACCGGCAACGGCTTGCTGATGAAATATCCCTGGAGGTAGTCGCAACCCATGGTTCGCAGCACGTTGATCTGCTCCTGGGTTTCAACCCCTTCGGCGACCACGCGCAGTTCCAGCAGATGCGCCAATTTGATAATGGTTTGCACAATCGTGTGCCCCACTTTATCCGTGCGCATGTCGTGAACAAAACTTTTGTCAATTTTCAGGTTGTTTAACGGCATGCGGTGCAGGGAACTAAGGGACGAATATCCCGTGCCGAAATCATCAAGATCAATCGTGACGCCGGTGGAGCGCAGGCGGGTTAAGGTGGTAATAACGGTAGCGGCATCGGTCATCGCCATGGATTCTGTTATCTCCAATCGCAGCCGATGCGGCGCTAAGCCCGCCTCGTACAATACTTTGGTTACTTCCGCGGCAAAACCGGGTTGCGAAAATTGATTGCTGGAAACGTTGACGCTAATGGACAAATTCTCCGGCAATGGAATCTCCATTTGCCACTGTTTTGCCTGTCGACAGGCCTCCATGAGTACCCATCGTCCCAGATGGATAATAAGGTCGGTGTCTTCCGCAATGGGGATAAACTCGCCCGGCGGCAACAATCCGCGCGTGGGGTGCTGCCAGCGTACCAGGGCTTCCATGGCCAACGGTTTGCCATTGGTTCCAACAATCGGTTGATAATGCAGCACCAGTTGATTTTCGGTAATCGCTTTGCGCAATTCGGTTTCCGTCTGCCATCGCGTCACAGCGCGTTCGTGCATTTTGGGATCAAAAATCCGCGTGCAGGATTTTCCGTCTGATTTAGCCTGATACAACGCGGTGTCCGCATCGCGCAGAATTTCCGCGGCGGTATGATACGTTTCATTGCCGAACGCCACGCCCAGACTTAACAATGCGCAGATCTCATGGCCGTCAATGTGAAACGTCCCGGAAATTTCCCGGTGCAGCCGCTCCGCAATAAACAGTATATCGCTTTCGTGCCGGATATTTTCCAGCACCAGCACAAATTCATCTCCACCGATGCGCGCCACATGGTCCGGTTGATGGCGCGCAACGGTATCACCCTCGCGCACGAATACTTTCAGCCGCCGCGCTATTTCCACAAGCAATTTATCACCAATCTGATGCCCCAGGCTGTCATTGATCACCTTGAAGCGGTCCAGATCAATAAACATCACCGCAAAATGGAAATCCGATTCACGCTTCCGGCGGGCAATGCAGCAACTCAAGCGATCCGCGAGTTTCACACGATTCGCCAGGCCCGTCAAAGCATCGTGCATGGCTTCAAATCGCAGTTGCTCTTCCGCCAGTTTGCGATCGGTAATATCGGTAAATGTTCCCACGGCCCGGATTTTTACCCCCTTGTCGTCTCCAACGGCAAGCCCTCGATACAAGATCCAGCGATATTGCCCGTCCTTGTGCAACATCCGGCATTCTCCGCACAGTTGTTCGCTGCGACCCTGGAAATGTTCCTTCTGATGCTCCATGACGGATGTGCGGTCATCCGCGTGAATACGACCAAACCATTCCTCGGGTGAGTCACCGATTTCCGCATCGGAAAAGCCCAGCATGGATTTCCAGTGGCTGGAATAATATATTTTCCCCGCGGGAATATCCCAATCCCACAGGCCGTCGTTGACCGCCTCTTCAACCAGGCGATAACGTTCCTGCGACTTGGCGCGATCCGAGACTTCGCGCATCAGTTGGGTATTGGCATCTTCCAACTGCCGGGTCTGTTCCTTGACCATGCTGGCAAGCTGATTGAGCTTCAGATGCGCGTGTTTGGCCAATCGCCATTTCTGCGTCAACGAACAGGCCAATTGACACACCTCCGCGGTGTCATACGGCTTTTTGAGTATCAGCAGACGATCGGCGGCACCGAATTTTCCGTTGATTTCCTCCCACGAATAATCACTGTACGCTGTACAGATGACAATCTGAATTTCCGGATCGACCTCCCATATTTTTTCTATGGTCTCCACGCCGTCCCATCCCGGCGGCATACGCATGTCCACAAATGCCAGCGCGTAGCGGTCTCCGGTTTCCAGTGACCGCTTGACCAGTTCCAGGCCTTCCTGCCCCTGATAGGCGGAATGCAGATCATATTTTTCCCGCTTGCTTGCCGCGGGAGCCGCCCCAAACAGGTCTTTCTCCATATCATCAAGGCCGCTAGCGATGTCCGCCGGACACAGTATTTTCCGGAAATCATCGTGAATGCCGCGGTTATCATCAATGATAAGAATGCGACGATTGTTCTGTTCGCTGTTCATGCGGCCTTTCCGGCTTCCACAGCCTGGTCTTCGACAAGAATTGGAATCTCAAGATTAAAACTTGCGCCCTGGCCCAGTCCGGCACTCTGTGCGGTTAATTGTCCGCCCATGCTCTGCGCCGCCAGCGCCGACGTATGCAGGCCAAACCCGTGCCCGTCCGAACGGGTGGTAAATCCCATGGAAAAAATTCGCTCCAGATCCTCGGAATTTATTCCCGTTCCGGTATCCGTCACGCGCAATACCAGATATGAAGAATCGTCGGCCCGTAAAAATGCGGAAATGGTCAACGTGCGCTCCCCCGCGCAGCCGCGCATGGCAAATTTGGCGTTGCTGATGAGATTCACCAGTATCTGCAACACCTGATGCTTATCCAATGTCACCGGTGGCAGAGTCGCCAAATCCCGAACCACCCGCACATGGTGCCGATCCAGCGATTCCTGATTTATCCGCAGGGCATCATCCACAATTTCCGAAACTGGAACTCTTTCATGCATAATCGCTGTTTTAGCGTATGTCTGCTGGCTTTTGACAATCTGTTTGACGTGTTCGATATTCTGCACCAGTGAACCCAGCTCTGTGAGCAGTTCACTTTGTTGATTCAGCAGATGTTCGTTCAGGCGTGCCAGATAATCCACGAGTTGCCGGCCTTTGTCGTCCTGGGTCAGATAGGTCGCCAGGTCCGACCGGTGCTCCTGAAACAACCCAATGGCCTTGGCCAGCCCCGGCAATTTGGAAGCCTGCACACGTTCGGCGCACAGCGATGCGGACACATTGACGCTGTTTAATACATTTCCCACGTTATGCAGCACACCCGTGGCAATCTCCGCCATGCCCGCCTGCCGCGCTACGGCAGAAAGCCGCTGCTGCATCTGTTCCCGCTCCGCCTCGGCCACCTTCCGGGCGTGGATGTCCCGCATCACGCCCTCGTAATATCTTATCGTGCCGTCGGGACCGTATACGGCCCGCGTGCTTTCCATAATCCAGATGGTGGAGCCATCCTGACGGCGTATTTGCGATTCCCAGTTCTTTATCGAGCCATGCAGGGCTATTTCATCGCGGATCTGCGCATGACGCGCCGGATCTGCGTAGAGCTGTGCGGCAATATCGGTTATCGCGGCTTTTAACGGTTCCGTGTGCAGATATCCGCAAAGCGCCGCCATGGCCGGATTGACCGAGATGAATGTTCCCTCCGGACCATACTGAAATATCCCCTCGGAAACGTTATCAAATATGTCACGGTATTTGCGTTCCGCGGCCGCAATTTGTTCATTGCGCAATGACAACTCGCGCGAGTTTATTTCCATGGATCGTTCGATGCGCCGCCGATCGTCATCGGATTGGTGATACACCGCATCCACCAGCCCCAGAAGCCGTTGCAGCTCTTCCGGCAGCTGCTCCGGGGCAATCGCGGTTTTTTTCAATTGTCGTTCCAGCAGGGAGTGCATGTCAGGCCTCCGCGAAGGTGGTAATGGTCATGGTTTGATTATGCAGCGCGCACTGGGCGTTGGGTGTAAAGGGGGAAATTTCACCGTAGGAGTAAAACCCGGTGGTCACGGCACGATTTCCCAGCACGCCCACCACCGCCTCAACTTCTTCATCAATGCGCTGCTGCAAGACCAGTTTTCTCCCCACGCAACTGATCAGCACCGCCAGTTCCGCCCGGCCGTCACCAATCTTCCGGCAACACGCTTTCGCGGCACCATCCGCGCCGTCCACAAGCCGGTCGAAGTTTGCCGACATCAACTGCGCCATGCCGCCCTGCGGAATATCGCCCGCAAATGTCATGCTTTGTGCCGCCTCATCCACGGCCAGAATCGTCCGCACAACGGTTTCACTGGATCCATTGGCGCGCACGGTCAGCGGGAACAGCAGTCCGCTGGCAGGTAGCTGCGCGGCGTGGGGTCCGAGATATTCCTTGTAAAGTTCCAGTGCCGAGCGTCCGTCAAGTTCGTACAGCACGTTTCCTTCGGAGCGGGTAATGCGGCGTTCCAATCCGAATGAATCCCAACCTCCCATTGAGCCGTAACCGATTTTCAATTTCTTGCCGTAAAACCCCAGCGCCAGAATTTGCCGCGGCAGCACCACGCCGTCGGCACACACGTACGTTTCCGCAAATCGTGCGCCATCGCCGGATAATCCTCCGGTAATGGCCACACCCGCCGGCGCTTTACTTGCCAATCCGCGCACCAGTTCGCTGCCGTTAACCGCCAATCCGTCGGAGAGCACAAATATATGCGCTAAATCCTCCGTCGGCAGCCCGGCCGCCAATGTCGCCCCGACATCAAAACTTTTCGCCGGATCATCAATCGTGGCTTTGGATGCGGCAATGTGCGAGCCGTCAAATGTTATCGAGGTCGCGGTCAGGGTATCATCCGTCACCTGATCGCCGGCAATTTCGCCGGCGGTGGAACAGCCGCATATATACGCCAGCGGATAGAGCTTTTTCAGCTCCGCCATGCGCGCGGACTGTTTCATTAATGCCGGTGATCCAAAGACCAGGACCAGATTTGCCCTTGCCGCGTAGCCGTTGCAGGTGATCTGATTTTTCCAGCCGGTCTTTTCCGTCCACATTGCCCGTGATACTTTCATGGCTTCACCGCATCCTTTTGTGCCCTCTCAAAAATAGTCTCTGCACTGTTTGCGGCCGTCGGTGTACACCAGCGGTGCCGCAATTGCCGCATGAACGCGCGACTGCAACTCCGGTGTTATCGGCAAAGTTGTCCGTCAATCCGCAGGGAAACCGGCCTGAATCATGGCTTTTCCGGTAATGGTATCAGTAGAGTTTTGTCTTATATGGCAATGGGAGAATTGGTTATGATGACTTATGGTTGGAGGATTGCCCCGGAGTTGCCGAACACATGCGCAACATGATGTCCGATAATTCCCCGCCGCATCAACGCCTGGGTCGATTGTGGACGCCGCCGTCGCTTGTCGCATAAACCAGGCTCTTGGCCGCGGGCGGGACGCTTACTCGGGCTGTTTGCCGATGACGCGCTCTATGCGACGGTCCGGAATCAGCCATAGGATCGCCACCAGAACATATATGCCGCCGGCAATCCATGGCGCAATAAACGCGCAGGGAATCGCGCATACATACAGCACCGGCGAAAGCTTGCCTTTGGCATCGGACCCCAGCGCCCTGGCCAGCAAGGAATCTTTACCCTGCATGCGCAGCAAAACGTTCTGCAGGATCATGTAAGCGATGGCCGCCATCAGCAGTATCACGCCGTACAGCGCCGTGGGGGCCGGGGCAAAATGATTTTCACCCATCCAACCCGTGGCAAACGGAATCAGCGACAGCCAGAACAGCAGGTGCAAATTGGCCCAGAGCACCGCTCCATTGATGAATTTCGTCGCGTGCAGCAGGTGATGGTGATTATTCCAATATATGCCCACATATACAAAGCTCAGGACATAGCACATAAATACCGGCAACACCGGGCGCAATGCCGCCACCCCGCCCTGGTGCGGTACATCCAGCCCCAATACCATGATGGTGATGATAATGGCCAGCACGCCGTCACTGAACGCTTCCAGTCGTGATTTACCCATGAATCCATCCATCTTTCATAGTTGCCCGTAATGCACGCGCTGTAATTTATTGCCGGCGGTCAAGGCGTTTATTGCGCCAATCACCGCGGAATCACATAGTGCATCAAGTTCCAGTTGGCGGTGCGTGGTTAACCGCGTGTCGGCGGCATTCAGGTCAGCGGCATATCCGGGATGTACCATCACTTCTCCGGTGCCGGGCGGCGGATTTTGCAATAACCGCAACCAGACATCAGCCGAGAATTTCCCCGTGGCCGCCAGACCAAAAAACCAGTCGGTGGTGCGCAATTCCGGCCCGGTGCGGTCTTTTTTTAACTTCCGGGCCAGGAATCGCAGTGCTCGATGGCCCGCGGATAACTTCGGCATTCCACGGATGGCCGCTTCATCGGCGCAGCGGATATAAGCAATTCGGTATTGCCGGGCCAGATCGGCCGCGATTGGTGCCAGTGCCGGCCAATGATGGATGTGTTTGTGGGAATCCAGATGCGTCGGACGCGCCGCGCGGCCCAGGGCATATTCAATCTGCGCGGCCCATTCCGTTTTGACTTCATTCAATGCTTTCCGATTCAATTCAATGCGTCGCACCAACCGCCAGACTTGCCTTGGAAATTCATTGTCACCACTGACCAGATGCCGCAATTTCCCGGACCGGGGCGTTCCCTGCGTCAGGCACAAATGAACCCCGACACCCAGGCCGGGATGATGTTGCGCCAATTCCAATGCCCGGTCACAATCCGGCATGGTGGCCATGAGTGTGGTGCTCGTGAGAATGCCCGCAACATGCGCATGGATAATTCCGTCCGTCACGGAGCGGGAAAACCCGAAGTCATCGGCATTGATAATCAGCCTGTTGATCACGATGCCAATATGCCGGGAAACTCACCATCTGGCAACCGGGCGATATATTTTAACCCGCAGAAGTTTTACGCCCCAGTGCTGCGCGCTCCAGAACGTCGGGGCCAGCACATCCAGACGATAACCGTGAATCGCTTCACCCCGGTCCAATACCGGAACCGGGTGGTCATAGTCATACCCCGGCACGCGCACCATGCAATGAAATGGAATCAACCGCGTATCCGCCGCCACAAGATGACCATCATTGGTCCACACGCTGGCACCGGAGGCGGTTGTGGTTCCGGGATATGGCCAGCAGCATCTGCGATCCGGGGCATAACTGGTAACGCGCAAAATCAGCGTCTTCCAATATACGTAGCGATGTCCATGAAACCAGTACGAATCGACGTGCCGCACCATGGCTTGGGCAATCCGGCGCGGACGAACCGTTGGCCTGGGTTGAATATCCAACCGCGCCTTGGGCGGCACAGCAATGTGTGGAACCTCTCGGATTGCCGCAGTCGGCGCGGCATGGGGAATCGCATTTTCCGCGGCGATGGCATTGCGCGTGTTACTTACGGCCATGGCCACGCGCGGCGGCATGAGCGCCCAAAGATGCGGCACCCGGCTAAGCCGCCAAACCAGGGTAATGGCCAGCAATACCCCCACCATGATCATTAATAGAATCGCGAGTTCCCAATTCTCGCCTTTGGTCAATGGTCTTGAATGACGCATGCAATATCTCCAGAATAAGCGGTTTCTACTGCATCCTTGCGGGATAACACCTCACGACGTTATCCCTTGTTCAACCACTTGTGGGGTCAAACTCTCAGGTGCGCACGCCATCCTGACGAAACGCGACGATCTCCAAAACACAGCTGAATCTCAAGTGCCCGTCAAAAACTTCAGGCGGACACTCTTGACAGCAACACCAAATCCAAGTCCGCATGCGTTCATCTTCTTGACGCATGCTTTGTTCTACCGGCCAATAGGCTCAAAAAGCCTGATCAACGCTCCAGCCTTGTCAGCTCCCACACGCGACTTGATAAGTTTGCAGACAGATTTCAGAAGCCTGTCCGTCGCGTGCGGTCTCTCTGGCCAACACGTGTATTTTATTCCATCGATTCCAGGATTCCAACAAAAATTGGATATAAATGAGGTTATAAGACCACAAATTATATAAATGAGAAAGTATTATTTTGAATAACAAACAATTCAAGCTATAAAAGCGAAAATATCAGATATTCGGTATTTTTTATTGACTTATTAGTTTCAAAGCGTAAAATATTTTGTGATGAGAAGCAAACGCGATTCCAGCAACGAATCGCTTGGTTTCGCGTTGTATCTCTAAGTTGCTGAGGTGCTTTGTCATAAGGAGTAAAATCTCATGTTGATCGAAACGCTTCATAAAAATTCGACTCGCATTTTCAAAACCGCCAAAGTGCTGCTGATTGCCGCCGCTGCGGCATTAACAATCGGAATTGCAAAGCCCGCCCAGGCGCGGGTGGGAATCAGCTTTGGTATCGGCATCGGCCTGCCGGTATTTTGTCCGCGGCCGGTTTTCTGTCCACCGCCGGTATATTGTCCGCCGCCGGCGGTTTATGTTCCGCCTCCTGTGGTGTACACGCCGCCGGTAACCGTCTATACCGGTGCTCCGGTGGCATACGCCCAAAGCCCGAACATGGCCAATGTGCAGGCTCCAAACATGGCCGCCGCCCAAGCCCCCAATATGGCCGGCACGCAGGCCCCGGTGCTTAACGCAGCGCCCCCTGCGTATTACACGCCGCCGTCATATTATGTTCCACCGCCGGTTGTTTACAGCCCGCCGCCGGTGTATTACGTTCCGCCCACCTATTATCCGCCCGCATATTGTGCCCCGCAATATAGCTTCGGACCTTCGGTGTCATTTTCCATCGGTGCATTTCAGCCTTGGGCATTCTACCATCCATACTATCATCCATTTTTCCGCCCCTACATCGGATTCCGCGTCGGGCGTTTTGACCATGACGGATGGGGCCATCACTGGCACCGGTAAAATCTCTTGACATGTACCAAGCAACGCAGGCCTGGCTCGGGGTAAAGGATCACCCCGGGCCTATTTTTTTTCCACAGTCAACGCTACTCCGGAATTTCACCATATTTCGGTGCCCTGCGGTATCATACGTTGAATTTTCAGGAGCAAACGATGGCTGGTTCAGGTTCTTCCAGTGTTCCCGGACAATTATCACTAAGTTTTGCCGCCGGTGCTGTCGGGGCAATAGTCAATATGCTGGCGGCCTGGATGTTTGCCCGCATGGGTTTGTTTCATCTTCTGGGCTGTGATCTTTCCATCAGCGCCAACAAACAATGGATTTATTCGCGGCTGGTCTGGGGTGGAATTTTTGGTTTGTTTCTGGTCTTGCCGGTACTGACAAATTCGGTGGTCAAGCGCGGCTTGATTCTCGGATTGCTGCCGGCCGCGTTTCAATTATTCGTCGTGTTCCCCATTTTTCTTAACCAACGCATCATGGGCTTAAATCATGGTTTAACCACGCCCCTGTTTGTTATTGTACTGAATCTGCTGTGGGGACTCACCGCCGTCGGCTGGCTGAAGATGACCGACTAATTCCGCTTTTATCCTGCGCTGCCGCGGGGGGGATATTGCGCATTCGGCTGAAAACGGGTAAAATACAGCCATGGATCTTTGCGTTAATGGCGAGAAACTTCAATTGCCCGACGGCTCTACCATTGCGGCCCTGCTGGATCATTTTAAACTCCATCCCATCCGGGTGGCTGTGGAATTGAATCGGGATATTGTTCCCAAAAAAGCGTATGTCGATACGCGCCTGAAAACAGGTGATACGGTGGAAATTGTTACATTTGTCGGCGGGCGTTAACCAGGAAT
>JAJYZY010000147.1 GCA_021799715.1 Planctomycetota bacterium
GCGGCTTTCATTCTGGCGGCCTGGATCAAATCCAGACAGGAAGAGCAACTCATGCGGCGGCAATTCCCGGATGCCTATGGGGCATATCGGCAAAAGGTCCGGGGCGGCATTTTTCCGCGCTTATGTTTTCCGCGCCGCAACTAAGGCGGGACACGGGCATTTAATCGCAATATTTTTCCAGATATTCCAATATCAGGTGCAGCACCACTTCGTGTGATTCCTGTATGGCGGCGGTGCGTTGGCTGTTTACCACCAGGGCATGATCGCAATGAACCAGATTTTTGCCGCCACCTTTTCCCAATAAGCCAATGGTCTTCCCGCCCCGCTGCCGCATAATCTGGCAGGCGCGAATTAGATTTTCACTGTTGCCGCTGCTGGAAAAAACCACCAGCACATCACCGCTCTGGGCAAATGCCTCAACCTGCCTGGAAAACACGCTGGCGAAATCCCAATCATTGGCAATACAAGTCAGCGCCGTTCCATCCGCTGCCAGGCAAATCGCCGGCAAGGCCCGCCGATCCGGCCGACTGTAGCGACCGGTCAGTTCTTCGGCCAGATGCAGTGCGGCGGCAGCGGAGCCGCCATTTCCGGCGGTGAGCAGTTTTTTTCCGCCCAGCAGCGCGGATGTGATTGATTCGCAAATTGCCGTAATCGTCCCAAGCTCGTTGGCCAGTTCGCTGATCACGCGCGATGAATCCGCCACACAATCCAGCATCCAATGATGATTTTTTGACACATTCACTCCGTTACTTCAACAATTTATCCCGCACGCACAGCGGACTGGTACAAACACAACTCCGGCGGCGTCACGCAGCCGTGTAAACCCACGGCCAACTGGCCACGCTCACAGGAATCTCTTTCGGCCGCGGAAAAGCTAATTTGACAATTCACCGTCCCTCAGGCCCGGTGAATGGTGAACTTCATGTTCTCCGCTACCACCCCAGCCAACCGGCCGCGGGTTTGCGCGGCTAGATCACTCCGGCGGCAGTGCTTTTGCGCCGGCCCTTAACCATTAAGAGCTTCCAATTCTTCCGGACGCAATTTCAGCCGACACGCCTGGGCTGAATCTTCGATGCTCTGCGGCCTGCTGGCACCGGGAATGGGGATAACCTGCGGCGCCTGGGCAAGCAACCACGCCAGCACCACCTGGTAAATAGAAACATGATGCGATGCCGCAATGCTTTCCAGTAATGGCTCAAAATGGCCCAGCGTCTTGGCCCCACCGATGCCATTAAGCGGACTCCATGCCAGAAACGCAAGATTTTTCGCCTGGACGTACTGCAATACGCCATCACTCTCCGGCTGCCGATGTCTACGCGAATATTCGTTTTGCACGCTGACAATATCGACCACAGCCTCAGCGGCTTGCAGCTCCAGCACTGAAAAATTGCTCACGCCGATAAAGCGAATTTTACCTTCCTGTTGCAACTGCTTCAGGCAGCCCAGACTTTCCGCCAATGGATACCGTGGGTCAATGCGATGATACTGATACAGGGTAATACATGGCGTGCGGAGATTTTTCAATGATGCCTCGCACACCGCGCGAAGATGTTTCGGCGAGCCATCGCGTTCCCAGCGGCCTCCGGGCCGCACCAAGCCGCCCTTGGTCGCCACAACCAGTGCGTCACGTTTTGACGCGGGCAATTCCGAGAGAGCCTTGCCGATCAGTCGCTCATTATGGCCCGGCTCGGAATCATCAAGACAATAGCTATCGGCGGTATCAATGAGTGTAATACCGCAATCAACGGCGTGATGAATCACGCGAATGGCGTCGGCCTCCGTGGGCCGATTAGCCGGGACGGACAGCGGCATGGCACCAAGTCCGACGCAACTGACCGTCAGCCCGGTTTTACCTAATGGACGGGTGTGCATGGTTGATTCCTCCACAGCTCGATTACCACACCATAAGCCTGTTGCAGACAATCTTAGCCGCATTGCCGGATAACGCCAAATATTTTCCCATAAAAATCCCGATCCGAGAATTTTCAAATCCGCAGGACTTGCGATAGATTATCATCTATGCCCGATCGTGTGCTTCAACCCGTGGCACTGCGTTTATTTGCAGCGTTAAGACAGCGGCAATATCAACGCGCCAGCGCAATAATAAAAGCGGCCATGGACAAGCATTGCCCGGAATATATCCATCTGGATCTGATACTACCGGTCACCGGCCTGCTGGCTTCGCATGTCGCGCGCGGAATCACGGCACCGGATGCGGGTAACGCGGCTTTTGATTTTTTGCGGGCACAACTGGTACTGGTGCGGAAGCTCTTTGATCGCCGGCAGCCCCTGGGACGTACACTGCTTGCCACGACGTTGCCCGGTGAAATGCAGGTTGTGGGATTGGATATTATCTGTGATTGGCTTTGGCGCGACGGTTGGGATATCCTGCGTCCCGCCGACAACGCCGATGAAGCCGCAATCACAGCACAGGTTCTTGACAATCAACCGGATGTGCTGGCATTTTCATGCACGCTTCCCCGGCAAATCGCCATAGCGCGGCGCATTATTCGCTCTGTACGACAGCACGGCTACGAGAACAAAATATGCATCGGGGGCATGGCCATAAACGCCTACCCCGAGTTGCTGGGGAAAAGTCTTGCCGATCAAACCGCGCCGGACATTACCGCATTTGTCCTTCAACTCGCGCGGGACTTTCATTACGCAACCGCCATGCCGTCGGAGCTGATTGCCCAACGCCCGGAGCCTTCCACGGATGTGGTTGAGAATTAAATCGCTCCGGAAAGGCGGAAGGACATTTCAGCGGATTGGGGGCATAGTGGGGTGGAAGCCAATTGTGTGCGATGCCACCGGCGGATATCACAATTGAAAACCAGATGCTCATCGGGCATGCGTGAGCGCAGAGTCTTAAAACCACCGCTGAACTTTCAACAGCATTATTAATATCTTTTTGGCAAAGGGCGTAAGCCGCGTGCGATTGAACGCATCACCGGCGCGTTTGATGACTTCCGCCTGCGTGGGATACGGGTGAATGACGGATCCCAATTTACCCAGACTTATCCCGGCGCTGATCGCGACGGTCAGCTCTGAAATCATGTCGCCGGCATGACTTGCCACTATCGTGGCACCGAGAATCCGTCCGGATTTCTTCTGTACATGCACTTTGAGGAAACCATCGTTTTGCGAATCCAAAATGGCACGGTCCACTTCATCAAGGCGAACCATGATAGTCTCCACGGGAATTCCACGGGCTTCGGCCTCGGCGGGGTACAGCCCGACATGCGCAATTTCCGGATCGGTATAGGTGCACCAGGGGATAATCAGTGAGCTGGCTTTTTTTCTTCCAAAAAATAGCGCATTCTGAATGACAATGCGCGCCATGGCGTCGGCGGTGTGGGTGAACTTGTAAGGAAAGCATATATCACCCGCGGCAAATATCCGTCGATTCGTTGTGCGCAGGTGATCATCCACTTTTACGCCCGTGCGGCGGTCAAATTGCACACCCGCGGCTTCCAGATTCAGGCCGTCCACATTGGGTGCCCGGCCCACGCCGATGAGGATTTCGTCAACCCGCAGAGGCTTGGCCGCATCAGCCCCCTGTAAGGTGATGACTTTCCCGGTGCCGTCCCGCGCTACGGCCGAAATTTTACACTCGGCATTGATGACCACGCCGTCGCGCAACAGGGCCTCTTCAACGACTTTCGCCGCCTCGCGGTCTTCCCGCGGCAATAATTGTTTTCCCTGCTCGAGGAGCGTCACCTTGGAACCGAATCGGGCAAATGCCTGGGCCAATTCGCAACCGATGGGGCCTGCGCCAATAACGGCCAAATGCCGCGGAAGCTCGGTAAGCGAAAACACGGTTTCGTTGGTTACATACCCGGCTTCTTTCAGTCCGGGTATGGGCAGTTCAACCGCTCGTGCGCCGGTGGCGACAACTGCTTTGGCAAAGCGAAGCCGATGGTGCCCAACGCTTATGGCCCCCCGGTCATGAAATGCCCCGTTGCCGATAAACACATCCATTCCCAATTCACGGAAACGCCGGGCCGAATCGTGATGGCTGATTCCCGCCCGCAAGCGGCGCATGCGCTGCATAACCGCGGGAAAATCGGCATCAAGCCTGCCATGATACACCACTCCAAATTCACCGCCGCCGCGCGCTTCCGCGTGGGCGCGGGCAGCGCGGATCAATGCCTTCGACGGCACGCAACCGACATTCAGACAATCGCCGCCCATTAAATCTTTTTCGATCAGGGCGACACGGGCACCCAGGCCGGCAGCACCGGCGGCGGAAACCAGCCCCGCGGTTCCCCCACCTATGACCACCAGATCATAAAGCGGTTTGGGGTCGGGATTTTGCCAGTCTGAAGGATGCACATTCTCGGCCAATTCAAGGTTGTATTGGTCGCGCGGCTCCAAAGCGGGCGTTACATAGTCTGTCGCGGTATTCACGGTCTGACACCCTTTTTCACGGACGGTTTTGAATACTATCAAGCTTCCAACTGTAATTTTTGAATGTTACTGCCGGCGGATGATCGGCGGCCAAATCCGCAGCCACCTGCTTGTTAAATCGTGCCACAAACTTGAGCACGGATCCTGCCGCCTGACGAAAATCGCCGGCGTACCAACTGTAGAGCATCGTCAGATGCAGTGTTTTGCCATCCCGGGAGAACCTTACCCAACGCGGATTGTTGTTCACAATTTCCGCCTGGCTTTGAAGCTGGGCATTAACCGTTGCGGCCTCATACGCCTGCCGCCGCAACGGCGGACATCCGATGGAAGCGCAGTTGATGGCGAAGTGAATGCGCGGATCGGCAAAATCACCACGGAGCAAAAGTTCAATCTGATCCAGACTGTAAAGCTTACCGCCGATATTCCAATGCACATAATCCCAGCGCTGGGCGGATGGAATATCACGGATGGATTTAATTTTCGGGTAATAATTCAATATCAGCCGCAGGGTAAATGCATTGTAGGCATTGATCAGCAGCGCTAATTTATTGTTGCGACCGAGTTTGGTAAATGGGGCTTTGGCCAATTGCGCAATGTAGGCATTGAGATTCTCCGGATGCGCCGCCAGGGCCTGATAATCCACCCAGCCGCCCTTGTGGACAAATGTATCCACCACGGAATTAAACCGCGCATTGCTGAATTGCGGCCCATTCGGCTTGGTCTTAAATTTGTTGACCAACTTCACCGGCGGCGGCCCGAATATGCCCGCCAGCGGCCCGCGATTCAGCCATGTGCAGGCCGTTAAACCGAGCATCACAAGGGCCGTTAAAGCCAATATTGCCGGACGCCGGGAATGTCCGGCCGCCGCCGGCGCTTGATTTTGTTCTGATGTTGTCATGTCGATAACTCCTGATTCTGCGGCCAGAGCCTGCCTGGCCAACTTGGTAATGTAAACACTTACCGCGACAATCAGCAGTAAGCCGATGCTTAATAGCGTCCAATGCAGCCAGCCATTGGCATGGTTGTCGCCCGCGCCCGCCGCCTGACTGGCCGCGTAACCCAGATAGACATATAAAAGTGTTCCCGGCAACATGCATATCCAGCTCACCAGCACGTAGG
>JAJYZY010000148.1 GCA_021799715.1 Planctomycetota bacterium
TTCCCAGCCACCGCCGGATCGCGTCGGATGGCTCGGCTGGTTGAGCTACGAAGCCGGCGTCATGGCCGAATTGCCACAGTTGTATGGTCAGTCGTCAGCGGATATTGCCCTGGCGCATTGGCAGATTTTTGAGAGCTATTTTGTTTTGGATGCCGCTACGCGGCAGTGGCTTTTGGTGGCGTTGCATCCGGATTTCGGAGAAGCGGAAAAAATCATGGAGCAAATGCAACGCCAATTCAGCGCTGCAAATACCTGCGATGTTCCCAAGTATGCTCCGGTTCCAGCGACGGGCGTACAGCACCCGGATGGTGCCGCATTCAAGGCGGCCGTGCGCCGCTGCAAAGAATACATTGCCGGCGGTGATATCTATCAGGCTAATATATCCGCGGTGTGGACGGCGAGAGTGGCGGAACCGGGATCTCAGGTTTTCTGTCGTCTGGTGAAAAACAACCCGGCGCAATATGCCGCGTTTTTTCGATATGGAGACGATGAAATTATTTCCGCATCGCCGGAATTATTTCTGCAACGCGCCGGACAACTGCTTGAAACACGCCCCATCAAAGGCACTCGCCCACGTGTATGCGGCAACCCTGTTGCGGATCAGCAACGGTGTGACGAATTATTGCACAGCGAAAAAGACCGCTCTGAACTGGCGATGATTGTGGATTTGCTAAGAAATGATCTGGGCCGCGTTTGCACCAGCGTAAGCGTGGAAAAAGCCCGGCAAATCGAGAAATTGCCCACGCTCTGGCATACGCATGGCGTGGTCACCGGTAAACTACACCCACACGTGGGTAAACGGTGGGATAAAATCATCACGGCTATGTGCCCTGGCGGCTCCATTACTGGAGTGCCTAAAATCAGAGCTATGGAGATTATCCGTGAACTGGAAAATCAGCCTCGCGGCATATATTGCGGTAACATCGGTTGGATCAGTCCGGCGGGTGACGGTATGTTAAATATTGCCATCCGCACCATCCATATTGT
This sequence comes from Planctomycetota bacterium, assembly GCA_021799715.1. The sequence continues at coordinate 988 of JAJYZY010000148.1, forward strand.
CAATGGGATTGCAAAATTCCGCTCGGGTGCCGGCATAACCGCGGACAGCAATGCCGATGAAGAATACGCTGAAATCCTGGCCAAAGCGTCCGCACCGCTGCGGGCATTAACCGAGGAGATATTATGAAGCAGAAACGCGTGCCGGAAATTATGGATTCGCCCGATATATCTCCCGAACATCATCACCGTGCCCTGGCTGCTCTGGAGCGAATCAACCAGTGGAGTGACAGCGCGGGAATTGTGTGGCGTGAAATTTATCCGATTTTGGAGAATAAAAAGGTATTGCGGGTACTGGATGTCGCCACGGGCGGGGGTGATGTCCCTATCGCGCTGTGGAAACTGGCCCATCAGGCGGGCGTAAAATTGGAGATCGCGGGCTGTGATAAAAGCACGACCGCCATTGCCCATGCCAAAGCCAATGCCGAAAAGCAGGGTGTCTGCATCGACTGGTTTATCTGGGATGTTTTTACCGACCCGCTTCCACAAGGCTATGATGTTATTGTGAGTTCATTGTTTATGCATCATCTGGATTCTTCACAGGCCGTTGCCTTCTTGAAAAAGTTGGCCGGTGGGGCCGGACAGCGGTTGATCGTCAATGATCTGCGCCGCTCCGCCATCGGGTGGCTTCTGGCGTCAGGTGCCGCATGTGTACTGGGTTCTCGCGTGGTGTGCGTGGACGGCCCCCGGTCGGTGCGAGCCGCTTATACCATGGCGGAAAGCGCGGCCCTGGCCGAGCAAGCCGGCTTGGGCAATGTTAAAATTCAACCGCGTTTTCCATGTCGCTTTGTCTTGTCCTGGAGTCGGACATGATTTGCTTTTCCGAAGCCGGGAATGTTGGTCGCGTGTGGGATGTGCTGGTGGTGGGGGCCGGTGTGGCAGGAGCTATGGCCGCTTATGGAGCCGCGCGGCGGGGATTTAGTGTATTGTTAATCGATAAGGCGGCGTTTCCGCGTGGGAAAGCTTGCGGATGTTGTTTGAATCAGGCGGCAGTGAACTTGCTTGAAGAGGCGCAATTTAAGATCCGCGATTTAGGTGCCACGCCGATTGATCGGTTTTATCTTGCTTGTGGTGGCACAACGGCCAAAATACCCATCCCCAGCGGGCTGGCAATTTCCCGTGAGGTGTTGGATATGGCATTGATTAACCATGCGCAAAAAGCGGGAGCCATTTTTATGCCGCGCACCACGGCGCAGGCCACGGCCGGCTTTTCCACGCATCGGGAAGTATCTGTCGTGCAGGACGGCAACGCTACGTCGTTGCGGGCTAAAATCGTACTGGTTGCCGATGGCCTGGGCGGGCGGCTACTGCGCGATGATGACGGGCTGGAAATTGCAGCCAATTCGCGCGTGGGTATTGCGGGAACGCTTGACTATCCCGCCAATGACTACGCTCCCGGAATCATTTATATGGCTTGCGGCAAACGGGGATACGCCGGGCTGGTGACTGTGGAAAACCAGAGCCTTCATATCGCTGCGGCGCTAGATGTTCATGCCGCCCGTGACGCCGCAGGGGCGGGCAACGCCGTGGCAGAAATAATCCGCGATTCGGGATTGCCGGTACCGGAGGGCCTTACGACGTGCCGCTGGCACGGGGCACCGGCGCTTACGCGTCATCGGAGCATACTTTTTGAAAAGCGGCTTTTTGTTCTGGGTGACTCGGCGGGATATGTTGAACCCTTTTCCGGAGAGGGAATGGCCTGGGCCTTAGCCGGTGCCAAGCGAATCCTGCCGTTGGTTGAGCAGGCTGTGAGGGCCTGGCGCGATGAACTTGGGCCGCAATGGCAGAAGCAATTCCGTGAGCTTGTCGGATCGCGGCAACGTATCTGCCGGGCCGTCACCATGTCGCTGCGGAATCGGGCCATTACACGCTTGGCGGTTGAGGCGCTGAAAATTTCTCCGGCACTGGCCGGTCCGCTTGTCCGGCAGATAAATCGGCCAATGGCTACGGCTTAATTTTGGAGTTCCAATGGGTTTGCATATCACCGGTGTGGGGACGGCATTGCCGAATTACGGGATCAGTCAGGACAAAGCGTGCGCTATTGCCCAAAAGGGTCTTACGGAAAAGCAGTCCCGCCTTCTGGCCGCTGTGTACCGCAAATCCACTATTAAACGCCGCCATACCGTGCTGTTGGATCAGGAGAATGGTGCCACACCGTTTTATAATGGATCGAACGGCTCTGGCCCCGCTGGGCCGGGCACCGGACTACGTATGGAGCGTTATGCCGCCGAGGCTGTTGACTTAGCGCTTCGTGCTTCACAATCCGCCTTGAGCAACGCACGCTGTGCCCCAGCCGCTGTAACGCATCTGATAACGGTCTCCTGCACCGGATTTGTTTCTCCGGGGCTGGATAGAGAAATTATAGAAACATTGCGATTATCCCGTTCGGTCAGCCGCGTGAACATCGGTTTTATGGGCTGCCACGCGGCGCTCAATGCGTTGCAGGTGGCGCTGGCCATTGCCAACGCCCAGGCGGATGCGACGGTTTTATTATGTGCCACTGAACTGTGCAGCCTCCATTTTCAGCAAGGCTGGAATACCGACAATGTATTGCCCAACGCGTTATTTGCTGACGGTTCGGCTGCGATTGTGGGAAAGCGTGCCGCGCCGGGCAAAAGCTGGACGTGCCAAGCTACCGGCTCATATTTACTGCCCGAATCAAATGCGGATATGACCTGGCGCATTGGCGACCATGGTTTTCAGATGACGCTTTCGCGCCGCGTGCCGACGTTAATCGCGGAAAACCTCAGGCCCTGGTTGGAGCAATTCCTGGCCACGCACAATCTGACTATTGCGGATATCGGTTCCTGGGCGGTTCACCCCGGCGGGCCGGGCATTCTGGATGCCGTCCGCACCAGCCTGAGTTTACCCATTGACGCACTGGATGTTTCCCGTGCGGTGCTGGCCGACTGCGGCAATATGTCTTCCCCGACGATCCTGTTTATTGTGGAACGTCTGCGCCAAAAGTCGGCATCGCTACCATGTATGATGCTGGCCTTCGGTCCCGGCTTGGCCATCGAAGCCGCCTTATTGATTTAATAATCGCACGCGGCAGCCGCGCTGCTTAATGATGCCGCATCCACGGTGGCATTTTGCCGCGTGGCAAGCTCTTGAGGTACGCGGTTACCGCTACAGCATCCGCATGATTCATGCGATAGGCCGGCATAGGCGGCCCGGCATAATGCCCGCGTGGATCACGTCCGGTGGTAAGGAATTTAATCATCGCACCGGCATTCCACCGCCAGGGCAATCCCGCAATATTGGGCGCGCCGTGCGGCCAATGGCGCACCGGGAAATTGGGCTTAAACGCTATTTTGGCACCCTGCAGCCATTTGGATTTGATAAAGCGGCCATTTTGATTCATAGGGGTATGGCAATCGCCGCACATGGCCACCTGATTGACCAGGTAACTTCCACGGGATATTTCCATATCCACCGGCGTACCCGCCGCCGGCGCTGCGACAGCGGAAGCCTCAAGGCCCAAGTTGGCAGTCGGCCGCATTGCCACACCAGCGGTTATGCCGGCCGCCAGCAGCGCCGCACCCGCCACGAACCATGATTTCTTGATGCGTTTACTCATAGAAGCTCCAAAAAAAAAATAAACCATCTTGCCGGAAATCTCGTGCGTATCGAACCAGTGTGCCAATTAATCTAACCATAGGTGAAGGCGCAGGTCAAGGGATAATGGCCGCGATTCTCGTTGGAATATTCCTCCAAGGCAACGCCAATCTGCCGCAAATTCGACGCACATTCAATTTGCAACGCCAAATCTCTGGCCCTGGCCAGCGCGGGCAGCAGCAGGGCAATCAGGATGGCGATAATCGAAATGGTCACCAGTGTTTCAGTGAGTGTGAACGCCGACAGCCGCTGCGGCGGGCTTAATGATCGCTGAGCAATGATCAATGGGCCGGTCCCGCTGCGCCAGGATGTCTCTAAAGAATAAAGAGTTCCTCTTTTTTGATCATTGGTCATTGTCTTGTCCTCCGGATACTCGCCATGTCCGTTTTTCACAATTCGTTCCTCGTTGCGAGCGGCTCATCAAATCTATTTTTGATCATTCTACCGCGCCAATGCCACCTGCGGTTTCACAATGATGAGCCCCTGTGTTCATCCATTGCCAGTTCATAGCCGAACGACCTGTGGCGACGCGATGTACAATTCCATCACGCAATTCCACAACAATCGGCGTTGTGGCGAACCACTGGTGGTTGGCATCCAGCGCTGCGTGCAGAGGAAGATCCGAATGAAACAGGCCACGCGATGACATGCCGGAACCCGACGGCACACGGATAAACGCAACATGGGCACGTTTTCCAGAAAGCGTTTCTTGTTGTGCCAACTCCTCGTAAACCGGGATGGTCGCGCGGCATTCGCCGCAGCCGGCGTGATAAAACATGATGATCCAATTGCCGACAGCAAGCCGTTGGCTCAAAGACATTACGCGTCGCCCAGCCGCCCTCGGCCGGGAAGCTCCGGTGGGCACAATATCCGCCAGCACCGCCAGCCGATGACCACGCCATTTGTGCGGCT
>JAJYZY010000149.1 GCA_021799715.1 Planctomycetota bacterium
ATGCAACAACACATAAAGGTTGGTCGCACTGACGCTCAAAGTCTTACAGACTTCCTCGGATTTTTGGTCATCCATGACACTTAATGCGAATGCCTGTCGCTGAGATTCCGGCAAGGCATCCATACAGCGCTGAAGTGCGGGCAGCACTTCTGATTCTATCGCCGAATCTTGCGGATCAATATGCCAACGGCGGGGAAATTTCTTCCATTTGCCCGATCGACCAAACATCCCCTCTACTACAGAATCATCCGGCAGCGGATCGGTTTGATCCCGTTGCTGCCGGCGGAAATGATCCACCATTTTGTGTTTTAGGATTCCCACCAGCCATGTGGCAAATTCACACTGCCCTTTGAAGTTTTCTTTTCCCTTCAACGCAGCGAGAAATGTCTCCTGCACCAATTCCTCGCAATCCGAACGATCTGTTACCCGCAGGCGCGCATAGCGAAAAAGTAAATCGCCATACTGATCCACCCAAACGTCCGCTGGCGGCAAGTCTTTTGAAATTTCACCATCTTGCATTGTTGCACTGCCTGTTGGCAAAAGGCACGGTAGGGAACAATACCCGGTACAATTCACCGTGCAGAGCTTATCGACTTCCAACAATATCCTATTTTCTCAGAGCAGACAATGGTGGCATCGCTCTATTGCCACTTCCAATTTACATGTTCAGCTTTGCTCATGGTTTTGGCGGCCTGATGCAGGCATTCCTGACAGACCAGTTTCTCCGGGCGGTTGGGAAAGTGCCAGCGTGGTAAGGATGGTGGAATGTTGATTCGCAGGCACAGCGTGCATTGATATTTTCCATCCGCCGGGCGGGCGTCTACCAATGCCTTTTTCAGACATTCAAGGCATATTATCGAACCATGATGGCCCTCTATCATGGCGGATTGGCCATCCCAGTCGGTTTGGCAGAAATCACAGGATATGACAACTCCATCTTGTTCTGTACGCTGCATGGTGCAATTCCTAAATGCGAAACCCAACGCGAACCTTGGCGAAAGTCGCGACTTTTTGTTATCTTAGGGCTTGTTTGAGGACTTGGCGAGTCCCGGTAGGCCGGGAGTCGAAGCGGCAGACTTGCCCCTTAATGCGCGGAGAAACGAATGTCGGATAAAACTTTTCATACCTCAGTGGTAACACCTGAACGCATTGTTCTGGAAACCCCCACCACCTTTGCGGTTGTGCCCGCCGATGATGGACTTCTCGGCATTCTTACTCACCGCGCCTCCATAACCACAAAATTATCCACCGGCACACTGAAACTGGAAACGCCCGATGGCGTGCATCAGTTTATCGTCCATGGCGGATATGCCCAGATGAAAAACAACGCGCTGACCGTTCTGACCGAAGAAGCCATTCCCGAAGCCACGATTACACCTGAATTTCTCCAGGCGGAGCAGGCCAAAGCGGAAGCCATGTCCGACAGCGATATGACGCACTCGGAAGTGCGGCAGCAGGCACTGGCCCGTGTCGAAGCGATGCGCAAATTGGTTAATCAGCGGCAGTAAGCTTCCGTTCACGGTTCTACCGCGGGGCCTGACGGATCAACCTTAAGGCAACGCTTTGGCGGCAATTCTCCGGAATACGCGCACGCGGATGGGCGAGTAGAAATAATATTGCCATTCAAAATACCAGTTAAAGCGCACAACTTTTACCAGTTTCCATTGCTTGCCGAGCTGCTTTTCCACTGCGGCAGTTGTCAGCGGACCGGTATGTATATCACCCATGCGGTCGGCCAGAACCAGTGTGTGCAGCCCTTTGTCAACATGAGCCCAATGGATAATCGACAGCCAACGCTGAGGGTTATCAGGGAGAAGTCCATAACGTGGAATTTTGTACCATAAATGATTGCTGATATTCCAGACCGGCAAAAACTGCAGGGGAATATGCCGCAATTCCAGCAGTGATATCGCCGGATCATCTTTGGGATGGTTGGAAGCCTCGGAATAAGCAATATACATGCCTAGATGATCCTGAGGATTATAATATCGGATGACGGGCCGGTTGATGAAATCCCACGGCTCTCCGCGGCAGATCAGATTATTCGTCAGACCCGAAGCAAGCATGGCCACCGAAACGGCCGTTCCGACCAGCAGCCGCACGGGCCAGCCTGGCAGCCGGGCGATGGCCGCGCCCAGCCAGAGCACCCACGCAACGGCCATAAAACCCATGTAGCGCTGCAGCCAGATGACACGGTGCGGATACAACGACAGCGGATTACTTGCCGGCAACGATGCCAGAGCAAAATAAAGCGTCGGCAGAAAAATCCACACGCCGACATGCCACCATTTGCCCGGACGTTGTTCCAGATCCGGCTTTTTATCAAGCCAGCGGCGCCACGGTATCAGGCCGATCAGCAGCAGAACAATCGTGAATATTGCCGCATACAGTTCCAGGTGCGCCAGCCATGGAAGCGTGCGGGTGGCAAAATGGTTGCGATAATCCGGCCCGAGTTCATACCAGTCAATGATGCGCTGCGAAGGTGGAAATATGGGCCAGAGGATACCGAGAATATTGATTGTCGGCGCACTTAAGACCGTGTGCCAGTTGATGACATTGTACCGCGGCAACCAACCGATCCCCATTCGGCCATGATGCACCACGGCACGGTCCAGCCAGGCGCTGTGAAACTTATACCAGCCCGCGGTGCAGGCGGCCATGACGGCTACGGAGAAAATCCAGATTGGCGCATCCAGGGCGCGATGCCGACGCTTGAATATGAGAAAAATCAACTGAACCGGAATTAAAAACCAGCCCAGCAGATCAAAGCCTATCAAACCGATGCCGCTTAAAATATACAGCGGCGCCCATATCCAGTGGCGGCCATTCTGCCAGCGCAAAAACAGCGCCATATTGAGCGTAACCATTAAATACAAGGCCGAGTACATTTTCAGATCGCGGCTGTAATAGATCAAAAAGGGGTTTACCGCCACCAGCAGCATGACCAGCAATGCGGTGCGCGGCGTCATGAATTGCCGGGCCAGAAAGTAAGCGGCGGCCACGTTGAGCGATCCGAGAATGGCGCCGAGCGTTCGCAGATAAACCGATGTTGTGGCCATACCGGGGGGAATATGCAGCGTATATTGCAGAAATTGCAGCCACGCCCAGAGTGCGGCATACCACCCGGGCGGAAACCCCTGCCCCCAGAGCGAATTAAGCAGATAGGTAAAATTCCCGGATACCCGTGATAACGTCGCGGTTTCATCGCACCAGAGCGACTGCAAACCTAAATGCCAGAACCGCAGAAAAGTTCCGAACGCTAAAATCGCGAAAAATCCGAGCCAGAACAAAAACTTCGCCCGCGCCGGGTTGATCTCCAGAATTCGGCGCAATTGCCCGCGCCGCGACGATGGCGCAGGTGGCGGCGGTGGTGCGGCAGGCGCACAAGCAGCCGCATCTGGTTGTACAAGCTCGGGCTGATTCATAAACGGTATAACGCACGGAACGGTTTTTTGTTGTAACGCCCCGATTTTTGCAACCCGTTCAAGCCATTAACCATCCGCCGAACGGAAAATAAGCGGCGGGCACAAAGCTTTCGCTCTGCGCCCGCCGCCTGTTATGGGTTTGCTTTTATTGATGCCGTGATCTTATTACAGCACCAGCTTGGCAAGTTCCTGATGGGCCGCGGCAACCCCGGCTCCAAAAGTGAAGGAATGTCCCTGCTGTTTGAGGACAATTTCAATGGCGCTGATAACGCCAAGGGTGTCAAACGCATCAACATAGCCCATGTGGCTGAGGCGGAAGATTTTTCCTTCCATGGAACCCTGCCCGGCGGCAATATGAATGTTAAACTGCTTGCGCAGCGCGCCGCGGAAGGTTTTATCATCAAAGCCAGCGGGGTAGTGAATACCCGTTACGGAATCCGACGGATTGCTGGAAAAGACCTTCAAGCCCATGGCTGTGGCCGCCGCGCGTGTTGCGCGGGCGAAAGCCGCGGTGCGCTTCCAGACATTTTCCATGCCTTCCTGTGTGATCAGTTCCAGTGATTTGTGCAACCCGCGCACCAGGGTTACCGCCGGCGTCCAGGGAACATCATTTTCCGCAATACTCTTTAAATAGTGCGGCAGACTCAAATACAAATTCGGCTGCGTGACGGATTCCACCTTCTTCCGGGCTTTTTCCGATACGCTCAAAAACGCCAGTCCCGGCGGAAGCATCAACGCTTTCTGCGAACCGGTCACCAGAATATCCACACCCCATTGATCCGGCTTGACCGGCAGAGCGCCAACGCTGGTTATACCATCGGCAATCAGAATGGCATCGGTCTTACGAACGTGTGCCGCAATGGCTTCAAGATCATTCACCGTGCAGGCGCTGGTTTCGCTGTGGCACAAGGTCACGGCGTCAAAGCTGCCCTTGGACAGTGCATCGGCAACCTGTTCCGGCGGAACGGCATGGCCATATTCCGCTTTAAGTTCGGTGATCTGGCATTTGTTGCGCTTGGCGATGGTAACCCAACGCTCGGCAAATTTGCCGTTCGAAAGGCACAACACCTTGCCGCCCTGCGGGATGGTATTAATCATCGCGCATTCATAAGCCGCCGTGCCGCTGCCGGCGATGGTCACCACCGGATTGGCCGTTTGCATGACTTGCTGCAGAAGCTTATTAACCGCCGCAAAAAGTGTTTTGTATTCCTGCGTGCGATGATGAAACACGGGGCGGGCCATTTCAAGTAGAACTTCTTCCGGCACGCTGGTGGGACCGGGGGTGAACAAACGCATACGATTCATGCAATAACTCCAGACTGTAACAACACCATTCCAACAAGGCGGCCAAGGCGGAAACCTACCGCAGGCTCCCTTACACGCCACCCAAACCCTGCAATATAAGCGAAATGCAATGATTCTCAATAGCACACACAAATGCCGCGAGAACAATACGAAAAATGCCCTTTTGGTTCAGCAGGCCGAGGAGCACGTAATTGGCGTATTTGGCGTCCCATATCCCGGGCACCTGCGGTACTGTAACACCAAGCCGGCAGGTATAAACCCAAGGTACCGGGCGGTATTTGCTGTGCCTTCCCCGCTTCCCAGTGGCCGTCCTGCCTCCGTGTTGCGGCACGCATTGGTAAACCGCAAAACTCATTGATTCGTTTGCCCGCCCTTCTGGAACGCAAATGCAAAAGCGTCTTGCGAAAGTTCTGCTGCAATTCCCGCATGATTGATCTTTGATCATTGATACGATCCCCTCGCGAGCTACTGGGTTCATCCCCGCGGTCCGCCACCCGCACACCCAATGCCAGCCGACATATTTTCCCATTCATACCGCAGGGTAAATATGCTTACCCGCATCCGCACAACGGCAACACAAGGCGTTCCAAGGGCGCTTCCACGCCTGATATTCCGCTTGCCACCGGTAATTTCACGTTACCGTAATATTTGACAGTGCCCAAACCAATCCACAGCATATAATAAGCAGGGCCACGTATTGTTGGCCCACCCGTTTCGGGGGGAATGGTCCATGGGGAACTCAAACCCGCAGCCCACCAGCGCACCGTCAG
>JAJYZY010000150.1 GCA_021799715.1 Planctomycetota bacterium
TTTTGCACCAACACATCCAGCTCATTGGGGCCTGATCTTTTCCAATATTTGCCCACATTCACTGCAAAAGCCTGTCCATAACCGCGGTGCGTCAGTATCTCATGGCCATTCACAAATATCGTACCGTTGTCATCAACATCGGTAAAATCCACCTGGGCGGTCGCCGCATTCGCAAGGTTGGGTAATGTCAGATGATACCAGGCAAAACCGACGCGTCCGTGAAAGTAATCGGTTCCGGTGGAAACATTGTGCCAGCTCGCGCCGGCACGATAACCCTGTTGAATCTCCCGCACGTCCGCGGCATATTGATCAGGCATGGGTTTGACCCGCCAAGTCTGAAGCGGAAGGGTTCGCAGCGGACGCTGTTCCAGCACCACAGAACCCCAAATTCCTTTTGCCAGGACTTTGTTGATGGGGCCAAGATAATTGTAAAGTTTGGTTCTACCGTGTTCCGCAGTAAACACCGCGATAATATTGCGTCCGTTGCGCAGCCGAACTGGAATATTTGCGGCATGGGTTATCGTGGTCAAATATTTGCCGTTTACAAAAAGTGAGGCCAGATTGGACGCGTGGCGGAACGCAAGCAGATAGTTCCCACCGTGCGCCATGGTTATGGCGGATCGGTACCAGCACCACGGGCTAAGTATCCCATCGGCTCCCATTGGCATAGGGTTTGCCAAAACATGCCATCCGCCGGTATTGAACGTGGACTGCGCCGGGCCGGTAATGGTAGCACATTGCCAGTCATGGATGACCGGAGCCGGCGACAGCGATGCGATGGCATTGGATGTATTTTTCAGCACAATAGGCGCATGGCCATGTTCATATATCCATGCATCGGCAACGGGTTGTCCGAGAGGAGTATCCGTGGCGAGGGTCAGTTTGCCATCCGTGTTTTTCAGTTGTCCTGCATAAGCCGGTCCAACGACCACGACGGACCGGCCTTTTAATTTCATAAACCAGGTATGCTTTTCCATGGCGCGATTTTCCAATATCACGCGTAATTGCCGTGTACCGATTCGCGCTGTGGCAACGCGCGGCGTATCACCGGTTGGAAAGTCCGCGCGTACCGCAAAGCTGTGTCCACCTTTGGCGGTCAACTTGACCATATTTTTTCCTAAATCCGCAACGCCCCGGCTGCTGAAGGAAATATCCGCGCGATGTCCCGGCCGGCCATAAATCACAACAGTTGTGGCATGCCTGGCCCGTTGCACGCCAAGGATACGGGAATAAGCGGAAATGATTTTCCAAGTCTTTCCCAGGGGAGCTTTCAAGACGATCGGGCGAATGCCGCGTTCCGCAACACGCAGGGCAAGTCCACCCTGCAATGCTGCGGTGGCGGCCTGATCGCGTGGATTATCCAGAAATACAATGGTTCCCGCCGGGCCGCTACGGGCCAAAACCCGCACGCCCGACGCAAACCGATGGTATTTCGCATCGGCATTGACACTGTTTTCCAGAATATCGGCAAAGCCGCGGGCAAAGTAATTGGCGCGTTTCATGTTGTAATAAATGGGCCGTAAATCGCCGCCCTGTCCGATGGCCGCGGAATAGTCGTAACAGGCCGCCAATTCATTGTCATTCCACAGCCAGAAGTTGGTACTGCCGACAAGCATATAAAAATTGTAACCCGATCCGCCGAAGGCGATGATTTTCCAGATGCCGCGGTTCAACTGAACTTGCTGGGGCCTGGGCATGGCACCGTACCCATGATACCAGGTTCTGGAAGACCAGAATTCGGTCGTATACCAGGGGCTGGTGCGGCTGGCATCATTCCATGGATTATGACCGGCCGGATCAAAGCCATGATGCATGCCGCTGAAAAACATCGGGACTTGTATGCCATTTTTACGGGCCATATTGTATAGATCACGGAAATATTCATTAGGTATCACCGTGCCCCATCCCTGCGGGTCTTCATTTTCCAATTGCACCATGATTACCGAACCGCCATGATTGATCTGATTGCGGGCCACAATCGGCAGCAGCCGATTCCAGAACTGCCGCAGCGGGTTCATAAAGGCCGGATCATCTTCCCGAACCAACACTCCTTTTTGGAACGCCAGCCACAGCGGGTATCCGCCATCATCCCATTCAGCGCAATCATACGGGCCGCAACGCACCAGCGCGTACATGCCCATTTTGTGGATTAATTTGAGAAATGCGTTCAGATTGGCCCTGCCATGGAAATCGAAAACGCCCGGCTTGGGTTCCTGAAAATTCCAGAACACATACGTCTGGACCGTATTAAATCCGGCCCGCTTCATTTTCAGCAATCGGTCTTTCCACAAGGCCCGCGGAACGCGCGCATAATGGAAGCTCCCCGAACAAATAAAAACATGTTGGCCATGGATGGTAAAACCGCGACCATTGATATGAATGATCCGAGCCGCGCTGCCGATGGGCTTGAACATATCGGTATTGGCTCGGACGGATCGCCCGGAAAGTGGTAAACCGCAGGCCAGCAGATAGACCAGCGTCAGAAGAAGTGTGGAATTCGGCAAATGGGCCAATAACATGTTTCGTTTCATTATTTTTCTCCGCCTTTATGCTCAAAAGTATCAGCAGTTTAATCCCCACGCGCAAATCCGGCCACCCCGGCAAATGTACAAAGTGTGAACATGGACTTCAGGATTTGCGTCAAAGGCGGGCCGGGGAGTTTACCGACGGTGCGGCGATGGCAATTGCAAGTCGAGCCTCCGCAAGCCGTCATGCGGGCTGGTCCAAACTGTCGCCGGGATTGCCCTTGCCGCCTGCGCCAGCCATTGGGACTGGTTATGGGGCCTCTCCGCCGCTTATGGCGATAAGAGTGAATTGCCCTTAAAATGCCCGCCGGTTGATTGCTGAAGACCCGGATCAGGTAGGTCATGGCGCATGACTGATCCGGCGGATGACAACACTGTTGAAGGAAAGCAGAGCATGAAATTAGAACTTCCCGCCAGTTGCCGCACCGAACCAATGAAGGTTCTCTTAACCGGAGCCGCGGGTTTTCTCGGCTCGCATCTGGCGGAGGCGCTGGTAGAACTGGGCCATGATGTCACAGGCGTGGATTCCTTGATTACCGGGTCGCGGGAAAACCTGCTGGGACTGGAGAACAATCCCCGTTTCCGGCTCATTGAACATGACCTCGCGGCGGGTTTGCCGCCGGCGGTTGCGGCGGGCCGGTATCACCGGATATGGCATTTGGCCAGTCCGGCCAGTCCGGTGGGGTATGTCAAGCATCAGGTTATTACGCTGAAGGTCAATGCCATGGCGACCGTTGCGCTGCTGGAACTGGCGGAACGCTGCGGTGCCCGCATGTTTATTGCATCAACGAGTGAATGCTACGGTGATCCGCTGGAACATCCGCAGCGTGAATCCTATTGGGGGCATGTAAATCCCGTGGGCATGCGCAGCATGTATGATGAGGCCAAACGCTTCATGGAAGCCGCCACGATGGCCTATCATCGTGAACGCGGCGTGGACACCCGCATCGTCCGCATCTTCAATACCTATGGTCCGCGCCTGGCCATTGACGACGGACGCGTGGTCGTGGCGTTTATTAAACAATCGCTGAAAGGCGAACCGCTGACAGTGCAGGGTGATGGATCACAGACGCGCTCGCTGTGTTATGTCAATGATGAGATTCGCGGTTTTATTATGCTCATGGAATCCCAACCCTACCATTTGCCGGTGAACATCGGAAATCCTGATGAAGTAACGGTCCTGCAACTGGCGCAGGAAATCCGGGAACTGGCGGGATCAAAAAGCGACATTATTCATACACCCCTGCCGCCGGATGATCCGCGCCAGCGCTGTCCGGATATAACCCTGGCGAAAAAACTTCTGCAGTGGTCTCCGGCGGTGGATCGGCGCGAGGGGCTTAAACTCACCATCGACTACTATCGCCGCAAACTTAATATCTGAAGGTCTGGGCAATACCATTAAAAAAACATATCCCGGATACTTCATTCCGCCCCGGCTGCCGCCGCGCGGAACCGGTGAGAACTCATTGTGGCCAGCCGTCGGCGCAATCGGGAAATCGGGCATCGGATGGTCCATATCCCGCCGTAAATCTCCGGAATTCCTCTATCCTTATTTCAATCTTGACTGGAAACGTGCGCATCACCCATGCGGTTGTTTTCCGCCGCGACGCTCAGCGTCATTGGCCGTGCATCGGGTATGGTGCGAACATTTTCATCGCGATGGCGTGGGGCCATGGATTGGATAATGCGGCGTATATTTTCCGGCGGACGCAGTGATTGCAGCGTGGCGCTTCCACTGGCTCCGGTTTGTATCCACCAGTGTATCAACTCAATTTGATTGGAAGTAAGCTGGTGGTGATGGCGCGGCGGCATGTGGTGCCGCTGCCAAAGTGGAATGGTCAGTCGCCGATAAAGTTTGCTGCGGTCCGCGTGATACGGCACCACTACAGGCCGGCCGCCGCTGCCCTGCCGCAGCCAGTAGTAAGAGTCCAGCCGGAGATGCCCCTTTTGCCGGTCTCGTCCATGACATCGCGTGCAGTCATCTGTAAAAATCGTCTGAATATATCTGCCGTAAAAACTCCCTTCCGACCGTAAATCCACAATGGGGATAATTTGAGCATCCGAAGCGGCAGCCGCGGCGGGGCTGGTGACGCCTTCGGTTTGATCCGTCTTTGCTGTGGGTTGGTTATATGCGGATAGCGAAGGTGATTGACGCGCATAACCCAACAGCGGCTTAAGCGGTCCGGGCGCATATTTGCTCAAGTACCGGCTGCCGAACGTAAGCGTGCCGCCAAAATGCGCGGCCAGAGTCATAACCAGAAGAGCCGCGCAAAGTGTGGAATAATAGGCGGCACCCACATTTTTCTTGTGCCGCCACAATAGAAGCAATGCGATGCTTAAGACCCCTACGCACGTCCCCAGCCAGCGGTGCCAGAATAGAACGCGGTGTCCATAGCCGCCGCCGCTGGCCAGCAGCCAGCCGCAGGTAATGGTGAACACCGCCGCGATTGACAGCAGCAGCAGAATAAATCCGCGGGCGGCGGTGATGTGTGAGAAACGTTTGAATCGGCCGGCGAGTTCCAACGCGCCCAGAAGTACCAGAAAACCGATGGGCAGGTGCACCAGCAGGGGGTGGAAATGTCCCAGGAACTTAATCCAATTCGTGGCGGCGGCAAGCGGACTTATCAGTGAATTCATCTGCATCCTTTCAATGTTTTCCGGCGGTACCATCATTGGTCCGCTACAGTAACGTCATCGCGGGCGGCACGGCGGTGTTTTACGTCGGAAAAATTCCGCCGTACCCGTCACGCGCCACGGATCATAATTTACGAAGATTAAAAGATTATGAAGTCGGCGGTTGGCCCGATTCTGTTTGCTGCGGTGTTGTCGCTTCGCCTGCGTTTGACACCACCGGCATGTCGGCGTCCGGGTTCAGCGGGAGAATCACCTTGACCTGCGTCCCAGTCGGAAGGGGGCGGATCAAAAGCTGTCCCTCATGCAGTTCCACAAACCG
>JAJYZY010000151.1 GCA_021799715.1 Planctomycetota bacterium
AATGCTTGATGTTATACTCCGTGCGGTCCCCGGTGAAACGTCACTGAAAAATGAAAAGCGTGGATACGTTCTGATTTCGCGCCAATAATAGGCCATCAGGATGTCCCGTTGATAGCCGTGCGGAGTATAACTCATTGCCAGCGCACCAAAGCCACGCCCCCGCGCGGGTGACGCGGCGGTTTGCGGGACCGCCGACGATTCCCGCGCGAATTCGGGAGCTGGAAATAATTGCAGCGCGTCATTCGCTCCGGGCATATAAATGGGGTATACTACATTGGCAGTGTAGCCGTTGTCTGTGGAGCAATCCGTGTCAGTTCAGTTTGTTGAAGCTTTGGAACTCCTGCATCATCGGTGCGTGGATATGGCCGCTCTGGTTCAGGGCGCGGTGGAGCAGGTTACACAGGCGGTAATTCATTGCCGGCCTGACATTGCCCAGGGCGTGCGTGATACCGAAGATCAGATTGACGCCGAGGAAGTGAAAATTGAGCGGGCGGCCATCAACATGCTCTCGGAGCATCAGCCCACCGCCTCTGATCTGCGCACGGTTTTTGCCATTGTAAAAATCAACAGCGACCTGGAACGCATCGGCGATTGTGCGTATAACATCGCGCAGATGGTGCCGTCATTTTCCGCGACAGTATCACAAATTCCGCATGAATTAAGGACCATGGCCGAATCAACGCTTAAGCAGGTGGATGACACCACGAAATGCCTGGGGCTAAGCGATCCGGCCTTGGCATCGGAAGTGTGCCGGGGCGACGACGTTATCGATGCACTTTACCATCAGATTTATCAGGATTTGCAGGCAGGCATGGTGGCGGACACGCACAATGTGCCGGCTGATCTGGCGATGATCATGATCGCCAAGAATTTTGAACGCATCGCTGATCATTGCACGAATATTGCCGAGGAAGTGGTATTCCTGGTGCGTGGGCAGATTATCCGGCATGTGCATTAACCGGTACCAACGTACCGCCAGGCAAAACCCTACCGGATTCCCTTAGCCGCACGGCGGAAGCCTGCGGTTCGGCCGGTTTGGCAATCAAAACCCGTTTAAGAGCCGCGCCAACTGTAACGCTTCACCGATTGACCACCCATCTCGCCAACCCATGGCCATATTGTCACCCGGTTTTGGACCGCAAAAGACGCAAAGAACGCAAAGATATACCCTGTGCGGCTCTTGGCGATACGTCACTAAAACCCGAAAAGTGCGGATACATTCGGATTTTGCGGCAAAAACACAGGATCAGGATGTCCCGATTGCGGATCACAATTAGCGCCTCACCGTTTATCCGTGCCATCCGTTTAATCCGTGGTTCCCTCACATCCACTTCCATATTCAGGATCGGCTTAAACTCCCGGATTCAATAACAGACCACGGATTTCTCGGATCGCACGGATGTTCGAAGATTTGTGGCGGAGGGCGGTGCACACCACGTCGCCGTGTGCTGCGGAGAATTGTACCTATGGTCGCACGCAACGGGCTCGCCGCACCGATCGCGGATCACAACTAGCGCCTCACCGTTTATCCGTGCCATCCGTTTAATCCGTGGTTCCCTCACGTTCACTTCCATATCCGGGATCGGCTTAAACTCCCAGATTCAATAACGGTGATTACACAGAATCCCGGCTCTAACGGGCTGGCGGGTCATCGAGCCTTCGGCCGAGAATTTGAAAGCGGTGGGCCACGGATACAAAGCCCATTTCCTGGGCAATGCGGTCGCGCAGGGCGGCGATTTCCGGACTGGAAAAGGGAATGATTTTCCCCGTACGCACGTCCACCAGATGATCGTGTCCGCGTTGCGTACCGACAAAATCATAGTAACTCTGCTTTCCGGTGCCGAAAAAAATCTGATTGACCAGCAGACATTCAACCAGATGTTTGAGCGTGCGGTACACAGTGGCCTTGCTGACGCGGTGCTGCTGCCGGCGCAAGGCCAGCAGCAATTCTTCAGCTTCAAACGGACGATCAAAACTTTGAATCACTTCCAGCACCACGCGCCGCTCCTGCGTGTACTTTTGTCCATGCTCATGCAGAAAGGTCTTAAAGATTTCCTGTGCTGATTCCATTAACCGATTATCCATCGGGTAAAGGCATTGGGCAAATGGACCGCTTTTCACCGGTTGGATCCGCCCGGCTATAATACCAGTATTACGCAATGGGTCGGTCTAAAACAGGATACGCCGCGATGCTTTTTAATTATGGTGAATTTAACGGATCGGAATTTCCCACAGCCGAGAGCCTGTTTGGCAATCAGAGCATTTTTGATTTTATACTCACCTACGGGGATCAGGCCCTGGAAGCTCTGGCCAAACTGGAGCCCGTGGACGCACATTTGATCGATCAGTTGATGAAGGACGGCATGCTGGAAAAGGCGGCCGGCAAATTCCGGCTCACGCCGCGCGCCGTTAATGCCATGCAGCGCAAGGCGCTGATGGAAATTTTCGCCCATTTGCCCCGCGGCAGCCGCGACGGCCATCCGACCGCCAACGCCGGGGCGGGCGCGGAGCGGCTGGAGGGCACGCGGAAATATCAGTTTGGCGATCCGGTGAGCGAACTGGATATGCACCAATCGCTGCGCAACGCCATGACGCGCGCGGCCATGGCCGGCAACGCGCCGGGCATACCCATTGCGTTTGATGAGCGGGACCTGGAGTTGCATCTGCTGGAGGGAACCACGGCGTGCGCTTTATGTATTCTGGTGGATATGTCGGGCAGCATGATGCGCCATGGCCGATTTCTGGCGGCGAAAAAAGTGGCCATGGCTTTAACGGCGCTGGTTCGACAGCGCTTTGTTCAGGATACCGTGGATATTGTCGGATTTTACAGCACGGCAACGGTGGTTCCCGAACAGCGCCTGCCGCTGCTGATGCCCAAGCCCGTATCCACGCATCAATATGAAATTGAAGTGCATATTCCACTATCACAGGCGGAAAAAACCCATCAACACTTTACGAATCTGCAATTGGGGATGCGGATGGCAAGGCGGATTTTAGCTTCCCGCCCCGCCGAACAAAAACAGATGTTCATCATCACCGATGGGCAGCCCACAGCGCATGTCAGCGGCGATATGCTGCATTTATTGTATCCGCCGCGGCGGGAAACCGCGGTGGCAACCTTGCGTGAAGCGCTGACCTGCTGCCGGGCGGGCATACGGGTGGCAAGCTTTGCGCTGATTGAAGATTATTGGGATATGGAATGGGTGGAATTTGTGGATCAACTGACGCGCCTGTGCCGGGGCGTGGCGTTTTATTGCACCGGTGATAACTTGGCGGGGTGCGTGATGGAGAGTTATTTAAGCGGCAAAAAAAGCAAAACATTTATCACCTGATGCCGCAGGCGGCGGTTAGGGGCCGCGCAAAAATAACTTCGCACTTTCCGGCGGGTTCTTTTGGCCGCAGGCTTCGTTATTCGCTCCTTACAGACCCATGCCATGGGTATGCGCGTCGCTCACGCCTCGCCGGCGGCCGAAACTCCCGCGCCGTAAAATATGAATTTATTTTTACGCGGCCCCTTATGCGGGCCAGGTTTGAAATTGCTCCAATACCGGCGGCAAGACTTTCAGGCCGCGCTTTTTCGCAAGGCGCACATAATGATACATGCTGCGCCGATAATGCCGCTCCACGCGACGATCCACGGGAATGGCCCGCTTGCGCATCTGCTCGAAGGCCCATTGCCAAACATGATATTCTTCCAGGCACCGGGGGCGAAATTTTTTGAAGCCTACGGCATGATGACCGACTTCATGCATGAAAATACAGACACTTACCGGGGATCGCGGTCGCGGGGCGGAAATCATGCGGCGAACATCGCCATTGTTGTAATGCAATTCATACGCCACGCCGCTCATGCTGGAACGCCATTTCCGGATTGAAATTCCATAATGGGCCTTCATTTCCGCCACAAGCTGGTCGTAAAAGCGATGATGTTCACGAAATGGGACTTCCGAGAGCAGCGTGTACGTTGCGTTTTTCCCCCGTTGCTCCGATTTGTGACGTGTTTGCGGTGGCACCGCGCGAGTCGGCCTGACAGCCGGGACTGGATTTTTAAAAAACGCAAATAGGTCGAGTTGCCTCTCGGTCATTGTTTTTTCCTGCTTCAAACACATCGCCGGAAATATTTTATCGGCCAACGTCAAGCTGTTTCTTAAAAGAATCCAAGCGCGAAACTGTCGAAAGGCAAACAATTGAACGACTCTCCACGGAATGCCCGGCTCCTATGTATGATTCACATCAGGTATGGCACGGCCACGCCCATCATTGTGCCGCAAGTTTCCACCGCGCCGCGGAACGATCCACCGGCGCACGGCCTTATTGAGCCGCTGCTTTTGATACGCTTGTCCAATGCTCCAAGGCCACGGATAACAGCGATGAAAAAGCGACGGGATATTGGCCGATCAGCGGTGACAAAGCGGCGATTCCGCGTGCTACCACGGCGCTGTAGGCGGCGGATGGCGTTGCCGCATCAACCTTGAGCATAAGGCTGATGGCAATGGCGGCCGCGGATGGCACAGCGTTGTCACTGCCACTGGGAACGCGGACAAAAAGCTGTTCGTGGCGGTCACTAGTAATGTAAAATCTGCCGGTCCGGGAATCATAAAAATGTTCAGAAATATTTCGCGCGGCATTTTGGGATTCATCCATCCATGTGCTGACATTCTGGGGCGCAAATTGCCCGGCGGCAACGGCAAGATTCCACGCCCCCAGACCGAAGCAGGCATAATCTTCCAGAAATGCCGGTATATCCGCCCGCCCCGCCCGGCTGACATGCAGCAGGCCGCCCGCCACATCGCGATGCACCGCCAGAATCGCGGTTGCCGCCCGCTCCGCGGCCTGATAGTAGCGCGGTTCGTTCATTAACCCGGCCGCCTGCGCTAAAGCCTGAATCATCAGGCCATTCCAGCCAACGAGAATTTTATCGTCGCAATGGGGTGCCACGCGAGCCGACCGCATGGCCAGTAATTTCAATTTTATTTCCTGCAGGCGTTGTCGCGGGCCGGGAGATAAATGGGCAAATTCAACCTCAAGTTGGGCAGCGGAAGTTTGAACTTGCAAAATATTGTGCCCCTGCCAATTCCCTTCCGGTGAAAGGTTCCAGTGGGCGCATGCCAATTGGCGGTCGATCGGGTCGGGAATTGCCTGGAGAATTTCCTGCCAATGCCACAGATAAAATTTTCCCTCTTCACCCTGACTATCCGCATCCAGACTGCTGCAAAACAGTCCTTCGGCCGTGGTCCATTCCCGGAGCCAGAAATCTAAGGTTTCCCGAGCAATCCGCGTGTAATCGCCGCGGTTCAACAGTACCCCGGCGCGGGCATACGCCAAGGCCAACTGGGCGTTGTCATAAAGCATTTTTTCAAAATGCGGAACCAGCCATTGTTCGTCGGTGCTGTAACGGGAAAATCCGCCGGCGATCTGATCATATATGCCGCCGGCGGCCATGCGATCGAG
>JAJYZY010000152.1 GCA_021799715.1 Planctomycetota bacterium
GCGCGGGGTTACCGCGCGGCGTTGTTGACGGATGGCGCGATGGCGTGCTGGCGTTCAATGGTTAATTGCATCAGCCGCGACTGGCTGGCGTTTTCCGGCTCACCCGGAGCGGGGCGTCGCTGTTTCCAAGTGCCGTCCGGGCCAAGGTCCCAGGCCTGGCGATTGTCCGCAAGCATGATGTCCAGAATTTCCCGCATTCGCTGGAACAGCACCGGATTTTCAATTGGGGTAGCCGCTTCCACGCGATGGCTTAAATTTCGACTCATCCAATCGGCGGAACCCATGTATATTTCACTGTGTCCATCGTTGTGGAACCAGAAAATCCGGGAATGTTCCAGAAATCTACCCACAATGCTGATCACCCGGATATTCTCGCTTAAGCCCGGCACACCCGGACGCAGGCAGCAGAAGCCACGGACGATTAAATCAATTTGCACGCCCGCCTGCGATGCGCGGTAGAGCGTCTCGATAATTTCCGTGTCTTCCAAGGCGTTCATTTTCGCGATAATGCGCGCCGGACGCCCCGCCTGGGCGTGCGCGGTTTCACGCTGAATCATTTCCCGGAATCTGCTGCGCATGGTTACGGGTGCCACCAGTAATTTATGATAGCTGTTTTTTAATGATCGGCCTGTCAAAAATGAAAAGAGGTTCACCACATCGTCGCAGATATCCTCGCGGCAGGTAAGCAGTCCCAGGTCGGTATACACTTCGGCAGTTCGCGAGTTGTAGTTCCCCGTGGAAATATGGGCGTAGGACTTTACGGCGTTATCTTCCCGGCGCACCACCAGGGCGATTTTGGTATGGGTTTTCAACCCCAGAATACCATACACGACATGCGCGCCGGCGCGTTCCAAAGCCTGCGCCCATTGGATATTGCTTTCTTCATCAAACCGGGCCTTAAGTTCCACCAGCACGGCCACCTGCTTGCCCATTTCCGCGGCTCGGGCCAAAGCCGGAACAAACGGCGAATCTCCGCTGGTGCGGTAAAGCGTCATTTTAATCGCCAGCACCTGCGGATCATTAACGGCGGTGAGAATAAATCGTTCCACGGAACTGTTAAAACTTTCATACGGGTGATGCACCAGAATATCGCTCTGCCGCATGATGGCAAAAATACTGGCATCCGCATCCGCCAGAGCCGGGGCACAAACCGGCGTCCATGGCGGCACGCGCAGGGCGGGAATATTCAGAGTTGCCAGACTCATGACATCGGCCAAACCCAGTGGCTCGGGTTCTTCCTCCATATCTTCAAGGCGCAGTTCCAGGCCCTCGGCTAAATAGTGCCGCATCTCTTCGGACATTCCGGGAGAAATCTGCACACGCACCGTTTCCGCAAACCGTCGGGCGCGTAATTCCTCCTGCACTTCCTCCAGCAGATCTTCGGAATCTTCAATGTCTTCCGCGGCTTCGACCTGCGCACTACGGGTAACCCGGAAAATCTGGGATTCTAAAACGTGCATGCCTGGAAAAAGCATTTCAAGCCGCCCTTGAATCAGGCTTTCCAGCGGCACAAAAATCGTCCCGGCGGAATCTTCAAGTTTAAACCAGCGTGGAAATAACTGCGGCACTTTTACCCGCGCAAACAGCGCCTCCGGAAGCGCGGGCTGCCGCAATAATACGCCAATGGAGATACTTAAATTGCTGATAAATGGAAAGGGATGGCCGGGATCCACCGCCAGGGGCGTTAACACAGGGAAGATATGCCGCGAAAAATATTCCGCCGCGCGCGCCTGCTGTCCGGTGGTGAGTTCTTCATAGCGCCGCAACGCGAAGCCGGCCTGAGCCAGCGACGGCCTAAGTTCTCCGCCCCAGATACGGTGCTGCATGGCACACATATCCACCAGACGCGCGCGCACCAGTTCAAGCTGGCGGCGGTGAGTGAGGCCGTCAGGACCGATTTCATGGGGCTTGTTGACAATCCAGCGCTTTAACAGGCCGATGCGCTTCATGAAAAATTCATCGGTGTTGCTGGCAAAAATGGCCAGAAATTTCAGGCGTTCCAGCAAAGGATTCCGCGCGTCGGCGGCTTCATGCAGTACGCGGGCATTAAAATCCAGCCAGCTTAAATCACGGTTGAAAAATCGAACCTCGGGCGGTCCGCCGACAGGAGACCGCGGGGGAGCAGTGGTGGTTTCAGTGAAGGTCGTCATGTAGAAATCCGCAACTTTCTTCGCATCAGGGTATTTTCACCAGCATGAGCCTACCATTGCGGGGCCGGTTTTGCCAAATCTGAATGTTAAGAAGGTAACTGGATGGGTTGTTTTAACGCCGGATCACCGGTGAGTTGGCCATGAATGGAATTTAACTGGCCGCTGAACAATTCCGGAGTAGCCAGTTGATCATACGCGGCTTTGGCACCGGCACCGATTTTTGCGGCCAAGGCCGGATCTTCAATCAGGGCATTAAGCCGGGCGGCCAATTCGCGCGGATTATCCGGGGGTGCCAGGAGAGCACTGGTTCCATTTTCCAGCAGCTCACAGATTTGATCCGTCTTGGCGCTGATAATCGGCTTGCCTAAGGCCATGGCCGCCATCAGGCTGCTGACACCCGCTGACCGTCGGGGCGCAAAAAGAAAATAATCCGCAATACCCGCCAGTTGGCCCCACGTGTAGCGGGCCGGCGCAATGGTGATCAGTTGCGGGTCTTTAAGGGTTCGCGCAAAGGACTGATAGCCCGCGTACGGATTTACCGCTTCTTTCCGCGGCACATCATCGTTGCGGATCAACGCCCACAAATCGGCATTCATTTCCGCCACAATTCCCACCGCCCAGATTGCCAGATCATGGCGGATGGATTCTTCCGACCAACCGCCCAGAAAAACCACCGGTCCTTCCCGTGATTGCATTCCCAAAGATCGCCGCAAGTTTGCGGGCAATGCTTTGGCCTCCGGAGCCAGCCAGCCCGCGGGACTTACGCGCACGACATGGTTATGCGGAATCCCGCCGGCGTGCAGGGCCGTGTGCACGCATTGCCACGGGGTAATAAGCAACCAGACCGCACGCGCCATATTCCGCTGCAAGTGGCGCATTTGCGCCGGCGTGGGCGGGGTTTGAATAAATGCGATTCGCCCGCCGGAAAATTCCCGCAGGCGGCTGGCGGCCGCGATGCTCCAGTACCCCCACGCATGGATATGCGTGGGATTATTTTTTTTCACCCATTGCGTCAAGAACCGCCCCATCGTGGGGTCCCAGCGGGCCAGTGTGCGGTTCCAGGTGATACGTTTTTTGGGAATCCCAGCTTCAATGGCCGCTTCCAGCCAGCCGTTATGCCCAAAGATCAGAACATGGTGCGTTCCCGGAACACAATTTACGGCCAAAGCAATCGTATCCAACACATCCATGCCGCTGGTAGGATCAACCAAATGTACGATATTATTCAAGCACCGATACTCCATGCCGCGGCCTGCGGTAAGGCAATAACATTTTCGCCTCCGGCGGCCGGACTGTCGCACCGTCCTCCGCGAACTATTGCCACAGTATATCCATTGTGTTAAATACCGGGCCATCTTTACAGGTCAGTTTATAGACCCAGTCTTCCGCCCCGGGGGGACGGTATTTTATAACACAGCTCTGGCACGTTCCCATGCCACAAGCCATGGGCTGTTCCAAGGACGCATAACAGGTAAGATTAAACTCCGCGGCCACCAGCGCCGTGGCCCGCATCATCGGCGTTGGCCCGCAGCAAAATATCACCGCGCCGGCTTGCGGTTTTGACTGGCAGAACTGTTGTAAGGCCCGGGTCACAAAGCCTTTTTGGCCCAGAGAACCATCATCCGTGGCGATAACAGTTGGGGTATCAAATGCCGCAAATTCCTGCACATTCAACGCCGGTTCTAAACCGACAGCACCGGTAATATGCAACGGAATCAAATCCGCCCGTTGTGCTCCAATAAAAGCCAGTGCGTTAATCCCCTGCCGCTGGAGTTTTTCCGCCAGGTAAATCATAGGCGGAATTCCCACTCCTCCACCCACCAGCAGAGCCGTGGTCATTTCCCGCGGCAACGAAAAGCCATGCCCCAGCGGCCCCAGGATAGAAATACTATCGCCAACCGCCAGTGCCGCCATGCGCCCGGTGGTCTTACCGATCACCCGATAAATCAGATCAATTTCGCTGTATCCGCTGACCGGATTATCCCGCCGCCCCGCGATGGAAAACGGTCGGCGAAGATACGGGGCAGACCCCAGAAGATCAGCATTCTGGAATGCCGGCGGGACCGATCCCGGTTCCCAGCATACCTCAGAATAAGCCGCTGCCGGCCCTGCTTCCGAAACGCCAATCGCCACATCCGGATCGCATAACACCTGAACGAATTGCCCCGGCTCACTGGGTGGAAAATGAGTCACGCGCAACCGCAATATAAAATGCTCGCGGCAAATAGCGATATTGGCCATCACTTCGGCATTAAATTGCCCCCGTTTCGGCCCCGCGTTGGCCGTCGGCAAGGCGACATTTCCAGAAACCTGCATCATCCGCAAAAGCATAACGCACGGCACCCAAGCCTGCCAGCGGAAATGTCGGCACCAGGACAGTTCGGCAACCTCTTCGCGACATGGATACCGGATCATTCCATGATGCGCTGCGTTCAGTGTCATAAGACACAGATAAATTCACCGACGGATTTACGGCGGTGCCCAATTCCGCATACGGTATAGTCGCAATAATCCAGTCAAGAAAAAACCCCGCAGCAAGTTGGCTGCGGGGCTAAGTGAGGATAGAAATTTATTGGATCGTGTTATTGGCCTGGCGGCGGTCCGCCAGGGCCATTGGGGCCACCAGGTCCACGTGGGCCGCCCGGCCCAGGCGGGCCACCGGGACCGCGGGGGCCTTTTCTCAGGGTAATGGTGCCGGCGTCCACGGCACGGCCGGCTTTGACAACCAGCGGTTTGTTGCTGTGGCCAAAGCCCTCGCGGCGTTTCATCGCCATGACGGCATACTTACCTGCTGGAGCGTTGGTAAGGGTGAAGGTGCCATCGGCCGCGGTTTTGGTAACACCCAAAATCAGCATGTGCTTAATCCAAACGGATTGTCCAGCTTTGACTTTAATGTGGCCTTGCGGACCCGGGCCACCTGGGCCGCCGCCCGGACCGCCGAACCCGCCGGGACCTCCGGGACCACCCGGGCCGCCGTTGCCAGGACCACCACCTGGTCCACCGCCGGGCGGCATGCCGGCACCTTTTGGCAACCGCATGACGCGCACGATGGCCCCGCCGACCGGATTGCCGTTGCGGTCAACGACTTTTCCGCTAATCGTTCCGGCTTTCCCCGTGTCGGCGGCGTGACCGGCAATCGCCACTGCGGGCAACGCCACCGCTATAACCCCGGCCAGCGCCATACCCAGAAATTCCAATTTCAAAACTCGCATTGTCCGACTCCTTTTGTCAGGGCCTTGAACAAGCAAACCGGACCGCCCGGCTTGTGGTCCATCTGGTGCCCA
>JAJYZY010000153.1 GCA_021799715.1 Planctomycetota bacterium
AATCTTCCGGTTCCAGACCCAGTTGCACTTCGATATTGCGGGATGAAACCAGTTGCAGCAGTGGGCCGCCGGGCAAAATAATTTGTCCCGGTCCTGAAAGGATTTTGGACACCACGCCACTGGCGGGGGCTTTTATCAAACGCGGTCCGCCGATTCCCAGAGCTTGGAGATTGGTCAAGTTCAGTTGGGCCAGTTGCAACGCCTGTTGCGCGGAAAGCAAACTTTGGCGCGTGGCCAGATGCAGGACAAATTTCTGTTTTACTTCGGCCAGTTGCTCCCGCGCCGCAAAGGCGGAGCTTTTTGCTTGTGCCAGGGTCAGCAGTTCCGAATTGGTTGATTCCAGTTGCAGCAAAGGCTCATGTTTGCGCACATGCTGGCCGCCGGAAACTAAAATACGCAGCACTTGGGCCTTGAAGGGAACGGCGACGTTGCGTATGGAGCTGGCGCGTGCCACAACCGTGCCGTACGCCACGACCGATGCGGATATGCTCTTCCTGCGAATCGGTACGGTTTTGACGTATGCAACAACGTTCCGCTCCGCGCGCTTCGAAGCAGGTGTTGCGGGCGTGCTGGTGCCGGAGGCGGCCGTAGCCATCGCTGCGTGCTGTCGCCACGTGATCATGCCGAATCCCACCGCGAACAAGGTAAGCAGTATGGTAAATAGCAGAGTAATGGATTTATTCATGGTTGTGATTCTCCATGTCGGGAATGGCGGGAGGACGGACTTATTTCCGGCACATACGTTCCGGCGGCCAACGCCAGGGCGATGCGGTTGCGCTCCAATTGATTCTTAAGCCGGATCAGGTTGATGCGTTTCTCAATCAGTTGATCCACCTCAGCGTAATAGCTGACAATGTCCACATTGCCGAATTTCAACGCCTGCTGATAGGTTTGCACCAATTTGGCCAGGCTTTCCACCGCTGCTTCGCTGGCGGAGATTTGCGCCGCCAGGGCGTGGATATCCGAATAGGCCAAGGCGACGGCGGAACGGGCCTCAAATTCTCTGGCAATGTAGGTGTCGTAGAGCAATTTGCGCGTGGCCCGCTGAATGGCGATGTTTCCCTGATTGCGATCGAAAATGGGCAGGTCAATGTTTACGCCGAATCCGGTGGTGTGCACGTTTGTGGTATCGCTGGCTTGTTGAAAGCCCAGGGTTAAGCGCGGAAATTGCCGCAGCACGGCGGCCCGCAGCGCTTCTTCCTGACTTTCATAACCCAGCTTCAATGCCACAAGGTCCAGCCGCAGTCGCGGCAAATCTTTTAAAACAACACTCCGCGGAGGCAGCGTGATCCGGCTGGGAAACCGAATGGTTTTGCTTAGGTGAATCGGCGCGTTGATGGGCAGGCCCATTATCAAACGCAGTCGAATGAGGTTTTCATCGCGCTTTTGTGCCAGCGACTGCACCAATGCCCCGGCCTGCTGACTGGCGGCGCGAGCGGCGCTTAAATCAAGAATGGTGCTAAGACCTGCATCATACGCTTGCTGCACGATTTTTTCATTGGCCTGCAATTCCTGTTGTGCGCGACGAGCCTGATGCAATTGCGCGGACGTGGCCGCCAGATCATAAACCGCCAGTCGGGCGGCCTGGGCGGTTTGCCATTCCCGCCAGGCCACTTCAAGGTCCACCTGTCCGCGATGATATTTTGCCGACGCCACGCGGGCATCATGGTCAATGAGGCGTGTAATATCCCAATTTACACCCAGCCCATAACCGGTAAACGTACCGGTGCGATACCCGCCGGTGACAAAGGCGGTGGATTCGGATACTTGTGGATTGGGCAGTATTCCAGCCTCGAAAAGCTGTGCCGCCGCCTCTCCGCGCTGGTCTCGCGCCACGCGCAGCGACGGATTTAATAGCACGGCAATCACCGCGGCTTCATTGGCGGTTAGTCCGCCGTCCGGGCGCATCGGCAGCGGCGGCAGACCGATGCCATGAATGTGTTGTGCGGAAATGCGTAACTGCTTCCAGATCGGGATTTGCAATGCCCGCCGCACCCGTGCCTGCGTCAGTGGCATGGGATGATAACTTTGGCATCCCGCCAAGATGAAAGACTCCATCATGATGGCGACGGCAATCCAGCACATCGCGCGTTGCCGCACCGACAAAAGTGGAATTCGGAGAAATGGGTTTATTTCGCGCTGCGTCGCTGAATAATGCGTGCCCAGACGTCTAAATGTCATGTATTCCATCGCCTCCATGCTTCGGAAAATTCAACGTCGCGGTGAACCATCCACCAACGGAAGATTCGACGGCCACCGAGCCGCCAATTTGCCGCATGACATTGCGCACAATGGACAATCCCAGTCCGCTGTGCCGCCCCTGATCCGTGCGCGACATATCACCGCGCCAGAATCGTTCAAAGACCTCACCGGCCTGTTGGGCCGAAACAGCGCTGCCGGTGTTGGCGACGGTTAATTTAACAGCGTTGTCCCGGCTCTCAAGGGTCACGCGAATCGTGCCTTTCTCATTGACATAACTGACGGCATTGTCAAGCACATTGCGGATTACCATCAACAATAATTCCGGTGGCGCAACAACCGCCACCGGAGAAACATCACTTTTATCGAACGTCAGATGGCGCGAAATAATTCTCGCGGAGCACCGATTCAATTGCTGATCCAACAGTCGATCCAGGCGGCAGGGTTCCGCGGCCTGGGCCCAGGCCCCAGCTTCCAGTCGCGCCAATGTGAGAAGATTTTCTACCATTTCCTGCATCTGCACGCTGATAGCCAGCAATTGCTGTAAGGTTCGCTGATACTCATCCGGGCTTCTTGGCCGAGTTAAGGCCACTTCGGCGGCGGTGCGCAGGCCGGCCAGGGGCGTGCGCAATTCATGGGCCATATCCGCGGTGAGGGCCTTTTCGCGGATCACCGCCGCTTCCACCCGCTGCAACAACTTATTGAGACGATCCACAATGGGCAATAGTTCGCGCGGAACAGTTTCCGTCCCGATCCGTTCTTGAAGATTTGTGCTGCCAACACCGGCAATCTGCGCGGCAATGGTATGCACCGGACGCAATCCGCGGTGCAAAAGCCATGCGATTAGAACCGCCGAACACAGTGTCGCCAGCGTGCAGGCGACGGCCAGAGACCAGCCAATGCTCGAAATGGTGTCATCAAGTTCATCGGTGGACCGAGCGACCGCGAGAACATAATTGTGCGGCAGATGAATGTGGTCGTGGCCGGGGTCGTGGCCGTCTCTGTGGTCCTCCTCGTGTCCGTCATGGTGTTGCTCCGGTTGATCCTCGTCGCCGTGGCCCTCGCGGAAGCGGATCACCAATTCCCTGCCATCTTGGTCATGGGGAAGCTTCGCATCGGTAAAGTTGCCCGAAATACGCTGCGGAATCAGGAACTTCAAGCCCCGTTTACCCAGTGCCGGAGGGCGCAGGACTGGTTTTCCTGTGAGTGTCCAAATCTGATAGTAGCGGGGCGCGCCACCGCCTTTGTGGCCGGCGATGGGAGTGAAATCACTGACGATATGAAAGCCGCGATGAGGATCCCAATCCAGAGTATTTATCAGCAATGTGGCACGGGCGGTAAGCGAATCATTAAATTGCGATTCAAGCGAATGACTCAAATTCAGGTACAGCCCGATACCCAGAATTGCCAGCATCAGCGCAATGGCAATGCCGCACCAGAGCATTAATTGCAGCCGAATGGATTTCATCATTCACACGGCCCCAGCATGTACCCTTGGCCGCGCCGCGTGTGAATCAGCCGCTGGGTTGATCCGGATTCGATTTTTTTTCTTAGCAGGCTTACAAAAACATCCACGACATTGCTCTCCGGCGGCGCATCATCACAGTGCACATGCTCCCAGATTTCACCGCGTGAAACAACTTCCCCCCGCCGCATGGCCAGATATTCCAGTATGGCGTATTCACGCGCGCTTAATTCTATTTCCCGGCCACCGCAAAATACGCGGCGGGCATTGAGGTCGATTTCCAGCATTCCGATCGTCATCCGGGATGATGTCACTTTATACCGTCGCCGGGTCAATGCCCGGACCCGGGCCAGCAGCTCCGAAAGCGCAAAGGGCTTGGTGAGATAATCATCCGCTCCCGCATCCAACCCTTTTACCCGGTCGTCGACGGTATCCCGCGCGGTGAGGATCAGAACGGCGGGACGGGCCTTCATGCGTTGCATTGCCTGAAGAACCTGAAAGCCATCTACTCCCGGCATCATCAAATCCAATATCACAACATCAATATGGCCGCTTTGCAGATGCCATAATGCCAGTCGTCCATCGCCGGCTTCGTTGACCACATACGTCTGTTCGCGCAAAGCCTGAACAATGGATTCCCGCAACGTCTTAAAATCTTCAACCACCAGTACCCGCATAAGCGTAACACCGTTCCAGCAACCGGCATGATCAACCGCCGGTTGTCCCAGTATATCCGCTGAATATGAAGGGAAAATGAAAATCGACGTTCCAAAAATATTCAATCAACCGGAACTGCTTGTTTCGGGATTCAAACCATCAATTTCCACCAGCGCGCGAGCATGGCCTGGCACGCACCGGCATGTCCAAACCTCGGATTGTCAGGGGCCGCCGCTGCACCGGGGTAAATATGGCGGGCCATCCTGCTTGGCCACGCGCCGGTTTACGAAGGCGTCATTTACGTCAATTCAGGACTGTCAAACATTTGTGCGTTGGAAACGATTCGTGTTTTCCTTTGTCACCCGAACCAGAGAGCAGCGGGTTTCCACCGCCTGGCTGCACGATTCCGGCGGAATTGTTTTTGCGCCGGCCCTTGGTTTTCATGCGCAGGCGGCGGTAAGCATCGGCTTTCTGGCCTGCAGGCGAATCCCGGTAACATATTCATGCAGCCAGTGCCGGCCGGTGAGATGGGGTAGCGACGCGGTTGTGGCTGCAACTTGTACACGGTGACTGGGATTGGGAACCGCAGAATCCCAGAATCGTTCCACATGGGAACTGTTTTGGGATTCCGTGATTTCACAGCGGTCGAAGCCCGTTGAATTCAGCAGTTTGCGATAGCTTGACAGCTCAATAGCCCCCGCGAGGCCGAAGGTAAATGCGGCAATGGAGTCGGCAATTTCGGGAGGCAATAATTTGCGGATGGCAATGTCATGGATGAGAATTCTGCCGCCGGGGGACAGCACGCGGAACATTTCGCGGAACACGGCCATTTTCCCGGAACTGGAACAAAACACGCCGGCGCTGATGATCCAATCCGCCAGCCCCGGCGGCAATGGGACGCTATCGACCCGGCATAGATAAAATTCGATATTTTTAACGCCGGCTTCCGCGGCATTGCGCCGCGCCGCATTGATGACATCGGGTGAACTGTCAATCCCCACCAGCCGCCCGCGCGGCCCGACAATCTTGGCTAACTCAATGGCTTGCAGCCCATCGCCGCAGCCGATTTCCACAATTGTTTCCCCACCCGTCAGGGTGTGTTTTAC
>JAJYZY010000026.1 GCA_021799715.1 Planctomycetota bacterium
CGCGTGGCCACGCGTACCAGACGTCATTTGTACCACAATAGAGCCGCCGGCGCAAACTACGTAAACACGAATATTATACCATATAAACTATGCCCATGTCTCTATATGATTTCGCCCTGGACGCCGTCTGGGGTGTACTGGCCACCGCCGCACCGATAGTCAATACCCCCTATACAATTAATGGTTTTGCCGTTGCGGACCCATGGACCGGCTATGCAATGGCACATCCGGCTCCGGGCCAACCGCTGGGTTTGGGCATCGCCTATGTATCAAACGTCACAGTTCCCTACCTGCTTCCCAATGGCGCGGTGGTGGCATACAACCCCTTCCTCAGCACACTGTTCGGCCCAATTGTGACGGTCGGCGGTGCATGGGGTGGAAAGTATGTGAGTGTGGCGGACCCGCTGGCCACGGTTCCGCCGCTGCCTGACGCCGGCACTTACAACAGCATTCCCGACGCGCCGCAGGTGAACCTCTCCAGCGCAAGCGCCATCACCGCCGCAACCGCCATTACCGATGCGACCACGGATGTGGGCAACGGCTCGGTGAATCTGAGCACGGAACCGGGGTTTGCCGGAACGGACACAGCCGATACCAATGTCGCGGATGTTCTGCAGGTTGCCGAGCCGGGCATCTCCGGCGCGACGGTGAAGGATTTTCTTGTTCCATTTGAAGACCCCAACGGAACCGCGGGGCAGAACTTCACGGGAATCGCCGCCATTAACCCCTACACCGGACAGATTGATACAGCCCAGTCCATTACATCAACGGGACAGGAATTCACGTTGGCACAAATTCAGGCGCTCGGTTCCGACCTGCTGACCGGCAACGTCCCCCAGGATAATATCATTGTGCCGGAACCTGCGTCCCTGGCGCTGATGGCCATTGCCGCGGGAGCGTTGGTGCTGGTTCGCGGGAAGCGGCAGCGACTGTGAGACGTTCTGGAGGGCGTTCAAGCAGTGTGGAAAAACATCTCCACCGGATTCACACCGCCGCGCGGAGGATAACAACGGCTGTTCCGCCAGCTGCGGCGATAAAAAGCACGGAGTTAATTGAGCGCCGATTCGTAGAGAATTCAGCCAATAGCCATTGGGCAGGTCATGCGAGCGACGGGATGGAACATGATGGAGCAATTGATATTCAAGCAAGAGGATTGGCGGAGATAGAGCAACGCGGCGGCGGGCGGAATTGTCCGCCGCCCTGATTAGCCAGTTGTTCAAACCTGCCGGGATGGAACGGTAACGGTGGCCCCAACACGCAGGGATGAGGAAAAAAGTTAGTTGTGCATCGCAACACGCCACTTGGCTCTGACGATTCGGAGCCGGCGGGTTGCGGTGCTCGGGGTTCTTTTATAGGAGCATCGCGTATGTGCACGAGCAAACCTTATCGTGGCGGCAATCGGTCCGTTCGGAGTTTTGCTGGGAGGTCCGCACGCATGGGATGGAACGTGGCCTTGGCTGCTGGTGCAGCGTCGGCGTTCGGCGCGGCAACTTGGGCAGGGCAGCTGGTTCTTGGCCAAGTTGTCCAACCAGGGGTTTATTTCCGGCAGGACGTGGCCAACAACACCGGTGCCGCCGCCAACGATTTGGCAATCACCTTCAGCGGGCAGATTAGTGGCATGAAGGTGTCACCCTATGGTAGCCCGGGTGGGACTTACGCCGGAACATTGCAACCCGCACCACCTGCGGCTGCGAACACTTACCTGGTACCCTCCACCGCGGGGATGAGTGTCCGCGGAGGATCAGAGGCGCAGGTTCGATGGAGGGATGTGGCGGGCACTACACCATCCACGATTACGGGCGGAACTTGGACGGTCAACGGAGTCGCGGCTGCAGCCAATCCGACACCGGCGACAATGGGCGGAGTAATCGGGATTACACGCGACCAGTTTACCGGCGTTGCTTCTGTGACATTTACAAACAGCGAGCCTTTTGCGGTCAACTACACCAATGTAGCGTATTGGGTTAATAATAGTTTGGATAATTACACGATTGACAGCTTCGATATTCCGACAGGAAGTTCTGTGCCGGACTCATCCTCTTTTTCCCTCGCCGCCAGCGGCAACCCTTCTGATTCCCTGACGGTTTCGCTTGGGACTGTGGACACGGTGGGTTATGAATTGGTTACCGCCACAGTAGCGGCGCAGAGTGCCCCGAGCACCACGTATACACTTGGGGCGGCGGCGGCCGCACCGGAGCCAGCAGCACTAGCGCTAATGGGCATCGCCGCCGGAGCGCTGTTACTTATTCGCCGACCGCGCAAAGAATCCGTGCACTAGCAAGCCGCTGACGCCAGCACTTACCGGCCGTGCCAGCGGCTCGACGCAGCAACTTGGAGCGGCGGAGTTTGGAGCAAGAGGAGCTGGTGATTTGCCGGGTGTGCTTGCACCGCGTGTTTGCCTGATTCCGCCCCAGAGTTCGGGCGGGGAGATGGCGGCAAGAGGAGAGTTGGTGGTTTGGAGAGTTGGATAGTTAAGGGTAACGCGGTGCCCGTAACCGCATGGATGCGGGAGGAAATAACGGATGTGCCGCGGGCGGATGTCGGCTCCGATGATTCGGAAACGCCGCTTCGCGGTGCGAAGAAAAGGAAACTGTGAATTCGGATCGCTTCGTCATGCGGGTTTTGATGGTCCAATGTGCGATCGCACCGCATAAGGAGCGGAGCGAATTCATTTAAGGAGTAGCGGCTATGTGCAACACTCACTTTTATCGTATCCATGCGCTGCCTGGAATTGCGGCGGTAATGGCGATGGCGGTTACCGCGGCGGCAACCGCGCCCGCATACGGATCGGAGACCGCCAGTGCCACCATTGCATTGGCATCCAGTCAGGTCGTTGATGGTCAAACGCAATATACCTATGACCTGTCACTGACCAACACCAGCACGGATGGCAGCACTGTTGGTACGTTCTGGTTTGCATGGATTCCACACCAGAGTTACCTTGCCAACAACCCAATTACTGTTTCTTCTCCCACCGGCTGGGAAGATGGCCCGGATTCGCAGAGCGTCGGCGGAGCGTTGGGAGAAAAGGGGGCCTCGATTGAATGGCAGGCCACAAGTTCAGCGGGTTATCTGGCTGCGGGACATTCGCTATCAGGATTTTCCTTCACCACCGTCGATTCGTCCGCCTCCGTCTTCGGCAACTCCATCTATTTTCCAGGCACACCGGTATTGACAGCGCAGGTCTATCATGCCGGACCGTTCAGCGACAGTGGCACCATCGGCAGCAATGGCTATCAATTTGTGGTGCAGGTTGTGCCCGAACCAGCCCCACTTGTTCTTCTGGCCATGGCCGGCGCGGGCCTGCTTCTGCTTCGTCGCCGCCGGGGTTGTAGCCAGCAATGACGGCGGATTGCGCACATGTTGTACATTGCCAAACAGGCAGGAAATCAGGCTTGGGCACATACGCCTAGGCCTTGCGCGACCAGATGAATCACAACCAGCGTGCTTCAGTTCCAGCGCAACGGCATTGGACACATTATTTTGCGAAATTGATTTTGCGCCATTGCCGCTTTGCTAAGCAACAGCATCAATGGAGCCGGCAAATCACCAATTGCCGTCAAAACGGCTTGACGATTGCCGCGAAAGAGCGTTGGAAATCCGCATGAGCACGGTCAGGGACTGCCGCGTAGATTTTGTGGATTTAAGTAGGCCGGCACGCGGTTGATATTCCAAATGGATAATCTTTGGAAGGGCGCTACCGTGTCACGGCAACGTGATTTAACAATGTTTTCCGATTTGGTCGGCAATTCACCGGCAATGGAGACTTTGCGCCAACGGATCATTCACCTGGCCCAACGGGACGCAACGGTTTTGATCCGCGGGGAAACCGGCACCGGAAAGGAACTCGTTGCCCGATGCCTGCACTCTCAAAGCTCCCGATCCAGCGGGCCGTTCGTCGTTGTCGATTGCGCTGCCCTGCGCGATACCCTGTTGGAATCTCAGCTTTTCGGCCATGTGCGCGGAGCATTCACAGATGCGCACTGCGACACGCTGGGAGCCATGCGCGCAGCGGATGGCGGCATATTGTTTCTCGATGAACTGGGCGAATTGGACCTCGCCGCGCAGGCCAAACTGCTGCGATGCCTGCAACAGCGCGCGGTGGTTCCGCTTGGCGCGGTCAACCCGGTTTCAATCAATGTTCGCGTCCTCGCGGCCACGCATCGTAACCTGGAAGACATGATCCACATCGGCCGGTTCAGGGAAGACCTCTACTTTCGACTCAACGTGTTGGACATTCAACTGCCTTCCCTGCGGGACCGGCGCGGGGATATTCCATGTCTGCTGCGGCATTTTATGGAAAGAATCGCGCAACTTTACCACGAACCAGTGGTCGAATTTGACGCCCCGGCAATGGCGGCATTGTGTTCGTATGATTGGCCCGGAAACGTGCGCGAACTGGCCAACGCCGTCGAATGCGCCGCTGCGGCCGCCAAGGGTGGACGCGCCGGTATAGCCGAGCTTCCCGCGTATATTTGCGGTCACGGACTTTGCCCAGCGGTGCCGGCCATTACCCATTTGATTCCATTGGACCAGGCGCAACGGGAGCTGGTACAACTGGCCCTGCGGGAAACGAAGTACCAGGTGGGTCGCGCGGCGGCACTGCTGCACATTGAGCGCCGCCGGCTTTGCCGGCTGGCGCGGCGTTACGGTTTGCGCCCATGAATGCGCCATGAGCCATTCCGGTACCAATGCGGCCAAAATGGAGCCATATTCAATTCCATGCCGTGACAACGCGGTGCCCGGCGTTCCAGGGCGTTGCCAATCGGTGCCAATGTGGAACACTTCCATCCATCGTACCAAGCACCACAAGCACATCCGTAATACTCCGCAAGTCAATGTTATTGCGACACTTACAATCAATTTTGTCACCCGTCCCGATTTTGGCACGACTCTTGCGTCTTAGCAGGTTCAATGTGCGACACTTTTTGTTCCGCGTCATGCTGGATATTTATATGTCGATGCTTCAACAATATTCGATGATCGCCATGACCACCGGTGATGTATCGGCGGCAAATCCGCCGGATTGGCTTTGGTGCATTCTGACCGCATTGCCGGAGGAGGCGATGATGCGGGAAATCCAAAGGCATCGGCCGCGAATTGTGGTTGTGGATGCAACCGCACCGGCGGATATGTGGCTTACCCTGGCGGCTGAGATGAGACGAATCGCACCGGAAGTGCGGGTTTTTGCCGTGGGAGCTGCGAACAGGCCTGATCTGGAGCTTCTGTCGCGCCGCGCCGGAATACGGTTTTACCTTCCGACATGGCGTCATTTGGAATCGGTAATCGCGTTATTGCAAGAAGGGAGGTCACGCATGTAACAGCCGCAATTTAAGTTTCGGGCCTGCGAGATCCAAAGCGGAATCAGACAGTGGCCCGGAGAAATCATGAAACCCTTCCCGCGCCTTTTTTCCCGGGGATGTCCCCCGGACTGCGGGAGGACAACACATTTTTCAGGAGAACCATTTATGAAATCGACTCTCATTTCCATTGGAATGGCGATACTCGGATTGCAGGCATCCGCGATGGTGGCACATTCCGCGACTCTACCCGTGGGTGACCCCGCGTCGGGGTCGTCGCCATTCAGCTTAATTGTCCATGAAGACGGGGCAAATAGCACCATCATCATCACCGAAGGAACAACCTCGCCGTTTTCCGCATCCATTGCTGTGGCATCCGGCCCGGATGGCGTGCCGGAATATTCCACGGGCGGCGTTTTCCTTCAAGCCGGTGACATATACTGGCTTAACCCCGCCGGTGTTTCGCCAACGATTTCCGACATGCTCCGGATTTATCCCTCCGCGGCGGGCGTGACCTCCGGCGACACTTTTTCGGTTTTCTCAATGACTCTCCCGGAAGGGGCGCAGGAGAGTCCGATTGTCATCAAGCCGGACAGCCCGTATGACGTTCCCACCGTTCCGGCCAATACCGATTTGACCACTTTTCCCAGCGTCGCGGAGAATGGCACGTATGTATCTCCAGGGTTGAACGGCGCAAAAGGAACATATACGTTTTTAAGTGATACCGATGTCGTACCCGAACCGACCGGATGGGCGATTGGCTTGGCATGCGCGCTTGGATGGGCTTTATTTATGCCCAATTCACGCCGGCGCCCTAATCGCCGGACCCACGATGCGGCAAGCCCCTGAGTGCCGATTTTTCAAAACGTCCATCTTCGGCAACCGCGGCACGCATGTTCAATCGAAACGCCGTGCCGCGGTTCTTCCGTTGCGGGCCGGCGGGCCGGAGAGCCGGGGCATCTGCAACCTTCGGCGTGGCTTCCAAGGCCACAAGGGCCTGATACACGCTTTGAATTGTTTCCGGCAAGGTGCTGGTACCCGCGGTGAGGCCCACGGATTGTACACCTTCAAACCAGCGCGGATCCAACTCCTCGGCGCTTTGAATATGATACACCACAGCTCCGCGATCGCGGCATCTCTGGGCCAACTGCCGCGTGTTGTTTGAGTTCCACCCCCCAACCACGACCACCGTTTTCACCTGATCCAATAAATCCTCCACCGCGACCTGCCGATCTTTGGTGGGTTGGCAGATCGTATCAATATATTTTATCTCGGCGTGCGGATTCATTTCTTCCACCATCGCCTGAACTTGCTGTGCCAGAACCGTGGGCGTTGTCGTTTGGCATACAATGCCGAGTCTGTCGGATGCGTATGTTCTTACCGCCGCGACATCCGGCAGAATATCAAAACTATATAGATCCTCGGTAATTCCCTGAACTTCCACATGACCGGGGCGGCCAATAACCAGCACATGATATCCCTGATCCCGCAGGCTGATGGCCGATGCGTGCGCTTTGCGCACCAGCGGGCAGGTAGTATCGAGAAGTGTTTTACCCGCAGCAAGCAATTGAGCTTCCCGCCGCCGACTGATACCATGAGCGGTTATGAGCACCTGGGACGTTGCGGGAATTTCGTCCCGGCACCCACCCTCGCCGGAATGCTGAAAGCCGCGCTGCTGCATTCTCTCCCGCACGAGCGGATTATGCACCAGTTCACCATAAACAGTCACTTGTACCGGTTCCGCGACATGTTCCGTGATGTTTATCGCGTCGCGCACGCCGAAACATACGCCCATTGCTGAAGCTTGAATAACCCGCATGACAAACTCCTATAACTTTGCCGTGCAAAGTGAATAGTGTAAAAAAAACCTCATGCCGTCGGCCGGGCTTCAAGCCTTCCCGACTGCAAGCCCGCCGGAGCCGCCTTATTGGCGTCGGCAATAACCTGTTCCAACTGCGCAAGGTATTCCAGAAAGCGTTTGCGGCCATCGGCCGTAAGCCGCACAAGCGTCTGCGAGCGATTGTTGCGCAATCGTTTCCATACTTCCACAACCGCCGCATCCTGCAGAATGGAAATATGCCGACTTAAATTACCGTCCGTTAAGCAGCACACTTCCTTCAATTCATTAAATAGCAGACCATCAGCCTGGCCGGCCAGGGAAGATACAATGCTTAGCCGCGCTTTTTCATGTATCACGCGGTCCAGCCCGCCATAGGCATAACGTCCGGGTTCTTTACGTGTTGTCATCAACTGATCGTCCATGTCCTCGCTCCAGAGTCCAGTATAAAATGCTGGCCGTGATAAACTGCCCGACGGCAAACACCGCGCCCATGATCCAGGGGTCCAGTGTGTGGTGGCTGCGGGCTAAAGCCAACACGATAATGCCCGCCGCCAGATAGTACGCTCCGCACCAGAATGTGGCGCGGGGTAGAATGCGGCTCATGGCAAACGCCCCCATTGAAAAAAACAGCATCCAGAATGACGGCAGGAATTGGAATATGCCCGGAACCATTGTGTAAACAACCCCGGTGAATAAACCACCGGCAATCAGGCTTGGCATAAAGCTTTCGACGGCCAGGAGTGTCAAGCGCGTCTGCATTTCGGATTTCATCCGGCGGCACCGCCAGAACATTTCCACTGCGATCAGCAATAAGCTCACCGCAGCGGCTCCCACCCAAATCAGTAAATAAGCACCGGGATGTGCCTCCGGATTCCGCACCCACCGCTGCTGCACAGCCGCCGCGACCACCGCGATAATTCCAGTTACCACCGCGCTGAAGCTGCGGTATCCGCGAAACACCTGACTTAACGCCACCTGCGAGCGGATTTCAGAAATTTGGGTTAATGCGTCGCGCAGTTCCATATATAACTCTCTTGCCGCATGCTTATCGGGCAGCCAAAATCACCTACGCGTATCAGGCCATAATCAATCGCATCACTGCGACCAATTGTCCTGACTGAACTATTACTTTACACCACAAAGCGACGGCAATCAAGTAAAACGCGCCGTTCTGGCACCACAACCTGGTCCGATTCAAATAACAGGAAATTACAAAATGTTATTTTTCCGGATATAGACCATGTAGGGCTGTAGATTGTGCCCCGGGCATTCTGTCGCCACGAGTTCGCGGTGCGTATAGCAATGATAGATGGGAATGTTATACAGCCGCCGCAGCAGCGAACCAAAACGCAGAATCGTCTGACGCTGCTGCACAGTGGGTTCCTGCAACATGAAATTACCGATGGAGGCTACGCCGATGTTATGCGCGTTCCAGATATACCGCCCATGTACTGGTTGTGTGGGAGAATTGCGGTATTGAACATATTCCATCAGCCAATGCGGCGGCGCAAAGCCATCCCGCACATGTTCTCCGCGATATTTGAGATCGCGCAGTTGCCAAACGCGCCCCAGACGATCAATACCAAAATGGTAGGCAATATCTTCGAAACCGACGCGACGTTCATACTCGCGTATGAGTTCCCAATACCGCGCGGTCTGCTCCAACGAATCAAAATAAATTGGGTGCGGATCGCCCGTATGGTGAAATGTTATCAGGTGCACCCCGGCCATCGGCTGAATGGTGCGCATATTTGGGCCAAACGTAGTCCAGGCGCTGCGGGGAATAATGCCAAACGCCCCCACTGGAACAATTTTTTGAGCCGGCACCGGCGGATGATATACCACCCGCGGCTTGAAATTGGCGGGCGGAGCATAGCCGGTATCCATCTGTCCAAGATTGAGGCCCGCATCGGGAGGTAATTGGCCATTGGGCAGGTAACTGATGCTGCTGGTGGATGCCGGCGGATTCGCGGCACAACCCGCCAGAGTGGCAGCGGCGGCGGTGCCAAGCAGCCCCGCCAGCAACCGCCGTCGCGATATGTCGGGGGTGGAAAATTCGGGAAATAAAACTTCCGGCATGTCATTCCGTTCCATGGTACAAGCTCCATTTTAACCGCGGGAAGTTCCACTTCCAGCCAAAAACACCAGATCGCTTTTACAACTATTTACCTCACGCCGCCAAGCCGCGTAACGTTTATACGCCATTCCCGGCGGACAGGTTCTTTCAGATTCTACAGAAAAAGTGCAAAATATAAAAATTATCTCATACACAGGGCGCATTGACCGTTATCAGAGGCACGGGAACAACAATAACGCCGCACTTCTGACGTTATCGGCAAACCGATTATCGGGCTTGAGCAAAAGTGACAAAAAAAGCTTTTTTCAGGATTACATCAACCGTTCTTGGTCTGAAAGCCACGACCGGTAAAATTCAAGCAATCGCCGGGGCGCAAAGAGTTTTACATCACCAAGCTGATGGATTTATTTTGAAGCGGTCACCAGAACCGGCGCATGCCGAGAATCCGCGGCAGCCTGCCCATTGGAATTTTCCCCGTGATCGCCGTCTCGCTTGCCACTGAACCATTGTTCGACACGATCCAGATAAACGTAAAAAACCGGTGTGACGTAAAGCGTCAGAAGCTGCGAGAATAACAGCCCCCCCACCACAGCCAAACCCAGCGGTCGGCGCGTTCCGGAACCAGCTCCGGACCCCAGTACAATGGGCATGGTGCCAAGCAGTGCCGCCATGGTGGTCATCATGATCGGCCGGAAACGGATGCTGCAGGCCTGATAAATGGACTCCATGGCATCGAGTCCCCGGCTGCGGCGGGCATCAATGGCAAAGTCGACCATCATAATGCCGTTCTTTTTAACCAGACCAATGAGCATAATCACGCCGACAAAAGCGTACAGATCAAGAATATCACCAAAAAGCATCAGCGTGAGCAATGCGCCCAAACCCGCAAACGGCAATGCTGTGAGGATGGTGATCGGATGAATAAAACTTTCATAAAGCACGCCCAGCACAATATAAATCACCACCACCGCCACAAGCAGCAGCACGCCCATATTTATTACCGCGGATTGAAATATCTGGGCCGCCCCCTGAAAATTGGTAATAATGTCCGCTGGCAGAATCTGCTTGGCGGCGGTCTGAATTTCCGCCACCGCTTTGCTCAACGAAAACCCGGGAGCAACATTAAATGAAATCGTCACCGACGGTAGCTGTCCGGTTTGATTAATCGACAGCGGCCCGAGGCTTTGCGTCAGATGGGCCACCGCGCTTAAGGGAACCAGCCCGCCGTTGCTGGAGGTAACATACAGCAGATGCAAATCCCGCGGTGAATTCTGATATTTAGCCTGCAGCTCCAGAATCACTTCATATTGCGCCTGCGTGTCATAAATGGTGGAAATCTGCTCGGATCCATAAGCGTAGCCCAACGCCTGCTCAACCGCCGCCGCGCTGACGCCCAAAGCCTGGGCTCTGCTGCGGTCCACCACCACATTGAGTTGGTTGCTGGCGATTTGCAGATCACTGTTGACGCCCTGAAGTCCGGGAAGCGTTCGCAACTTTTTCTCCAGCAACGGCGCATATTTGAACAAATCCGCCGTGCTGGGACTTTGCAGCGAAAACTGATATTCCGACTTGGTAAAATTACCGCTGACATTAATTGGCGGCGGATTAAAGAAAAACACCCGCAGACCCACAATGCGGGCCAGTTTCGGTCCGAGTTCCGCAATGACCTGATCCGTGGTCAACGCGCGCTGGTTGCGGGGTTTGAGATGCAAAAACATGTGGCCATTATTGATGCCGGCAATCGGACCGGCCCCGACAACATTCATCACCAGATGCACGTTGGGATCAGATGCCACTATTTTTGCCGCCGCCAGTTGATGCTTCTCCATGGACTTAAATGAAATACTTTGCGCCCCTTCGGTGCTCACCAGCACGCGCCCGGTATTGCCCGCGGGTATGAAGCCTTCCGGAATATGAATCAACAGGTAAATGGTAAAAACCAGGGTCGCCAGTGACAGCAACAGCACCACCAGCCGGGCCTTGAGCACCATGCGAAGCGTTTTTTGATAGAACCAGAGCGATCCGCTAAAAATGCGTTCCATGAAGCGGTAGAGGAAATTATGCTTTTCCCGCGGCGGTTTGAGAAAGCGGCTGCATAACACGGGGGTCAGCGTGAGGGAGATAAATCCGGATATTAAAATCGCCGCCGCAATGGTCAGCGCAAATTCATTCAACAGCCGCCCGATGATGCCGGAGAGGAACAGGATCGGAATAAAAACTGCAACCAGTGAAATGGTCATGGAAATGATGGTGAAGCCGATTTCCTTTGAGGCATTGCGCGTAGCCTGCATGGGTGATTCACCCATTTCAATATGTCGGTAAGAGTTTTCCAGCATGACCACGGCATCATCCACGATAAAGCCCACCGCCAGGGTCAGGGCCAGTAGTGAAAAATAATCAATCGTGAAGTGCAGCTCATACATCACCGCGAATGTGCCGATGATGGCCAGCGGCATGGCAATACTGGGAATCAGCGTCGCCCGCAGCGTGCGTAGAAATGCGAATATCACCAGCACAACCAGTACCATCGCCGCCAGCAACGTCAGTTTGACATCATTCACCCCGGCGCGTATCTGCTGTGAAGCGTCAAAAAGTATTCGCGCGTGCACCGCCGGGGGAATGCTGGCCTGCAACTTGGGCAGCAGGGCGCGAATTTCGTCAACCACTTTTATGGTATTGGCACCCGGCTGTTTCTGAATGGCCAGCACAATGGCCCGACTGGACACACCGTCCATAATCTCCCACGCCGCCACGCGGTCGTTGACCACGCTGTTCACGGCATTGCCCACCTCATCGAGTCGTATCGGAGCGCCATTGCGATACGCGATGATTAAATGGCGATATTGGGCCGCATCGGTAAGCTGGCCGTTGGAATATATCTGATAAGACGCATGATTGCCCCACAGAGACCCGGTTGGCATATTCACATTGGCCTGCGCGATACTCTGGGCCAAATTATCAATTCCGATGTTTCGCGCGGCCAGTTTTTTTGGATTCACCTGAATTCGCACGGCATAGGTCTGGGCGCCGAAAATATTAACCTGCGCCACACCGCTTAATTCCGATATGGAATTCCCCAGCAGGTTCTCCGCATAATTGTCCACTCTGTACAATGGCAGCGTGCGCGAACTTAGCCCGATATACAGCACCGGCTGCGCCGCGGGGTTGACCTTACGGTACGTCGGGGGACTGGGCATGTTGTGCGGTAGAGCGCCTTGCGCGGCGGTGATGGCGGCCTGAACATCCTGGGCCGCCGCATTGATATTGCGGCTTAGATCAAACTGCAACGTGATGCTCGTGGAGCCTTGCGAGCTGGTGGACGTCATTGACTTCAGGCCTTCAATGGCTGTGAATTGATCCTCCAATGGAGTGGCGACCGCGGAAGCCATGGTATACGGATTTGCACCCGGCAGCGAAGCGCCCACGGA
Organism: Planctomycetota bacterium; assembly: GCA_021799715.1. The sequence goes on from JAJYZY010000026.1 coordinate 12,646, forward strand.
GATTGTAGGATAATCCACCTCCGGCAAATCGCTTACCGGAAGCTGGAAATAAGCCATGATGCCGAAAATCACCACGGCCGCGGTCAGCAGTACCGTGGCAATGGGCCGGCGAATAAAAAGTTCCGAAATGTTCATCAGCGATTATTCCATACCCTTAGCCGCGGCAATATTGCAACGCTTTGCCCGACAAAATCACCATCATCAACTCTTTCCCGTTGGGGCGTTGGCAACCGGAGCCACCAAACCGTGCCGCACGACTTCGATATGGCTGCCAGGCTCCAAACGCACCTGCCCATCGGTAACCACCACATCACCCTTTTTCAGCCCCCTGGCAATCACCGTGTTGTCCCGCCAGGTAATCCCCGCGGTGACCGGCACCATTTTGACGGCATTTCCTGAAACCACTTCATACACGTAGTGCCCGTCCTGCCCCACTTGCACCGCATTGGCCGGTACGACCACCGCGTCCCGCAATTCTCCGACTTTTAACGTGGCGTTAACCAGTTCGCCAGGCCAAAGCGCTTCATTGGCATTGCTGAAAGCCCCCATGAGCGTCACCGTGCCGGTGGTGGCATTGACCTGATTATCGATAAAACTCAAATGGCCGGTAACGGTCGCGCCGTTTTGACCGGAAATGGTGGCTACCATCGGCAGCTTTGGATCCTGTTTCCAAGCGGCCTTCACCTCCACCAGATAACGCTGCGGCAATGCGATGGCAACGTAAATTGGCCGCAGTTCATTGATGACAATTAAACTGGTGCTTGTGGCGCTGACGTTGGTTCCGGGATATGCCATTAAATTGCCCGCACGCCCATCCATTGGCGCGGTAATCGTGCAATAGTTTAAATTCACCTCGGCGGTTTGAACGGCGGCCTTATCCGCGTCCACCTGGGCCGCCGCGGCCTGATATGTGTATTTAGCCAGCAGATATTCAGTGGGGGACGCGGCATTCATTTTTACCAAACTGGCTTCCTGCTTTTCCGACACGAGGTCATTTTCCGCGGTGGCCTGATCTTTGGCCAAAGTGGCCCGGGCCTGTAATAGCGCCGCCTGATAAAGTCGCGGATCAAGGCGAAACAGCAACTGCCCTTTTTTTACTTCCTCCCCCGGCTTCACGGCAACGGCAATAATCTGGCCATTTACCTGGGCTTGCACCGTTACCGAGCGGTAGGCTTGTACCGTGGCAATATTGGATATTTCCACCGGCACAGTTGCAATGCCCGCGGCGGCAACATGCACGGGAACCGGCATGGCCGACGGTTTCGCCTTTGTGGATTGCCCCGAAGCGGGCCGGGAACAGCCGGAAACCCCAAGCAGGCATACGGACACAACGCTGCCCGCAATCAGTAAATAAAATCTCGAAAGCAATATCATTTACTCCAAAGAGCGCACAAACCAGAAGTACAACGCGGATTCAACACCATCGTTGCAGAAAATTCATTATATCAAAAAGCGTGGCATCGCGTTTTTCATCTTCCTTTCATGTTCGGATGGTAAGTAACGTGTTCATACGGACTGATTTGTTCAGTCTGTGGGCAGCATTTTAAGGGGTGCGATGATGTATCGCGAAATCTTTCTCATCATCGGGGTGGTTGGGATAGGCGTGATCACGAACGGCTTAAAGCCGATACCGGCCGGCACGCCTGTTCGCGGTGAAAGTAATACGTCGGTAGCCAACATCGGTTCGCGCGCCGCCAGACGGCGCACGCGCGGGACAGGTGCGGTAAAAACCGACGCTGCGGCGCTCAACGGCATATCAAGCGCCGGCCGGCATAAAGCGGTCATGATTGCCAGCAACGCAATGCCCGCGGGGAGAGCTGTCGCAGCCGGCAATCTAGCGCTGCCGGCACCCATTCGTGATGGGAATATGGCTGTTGCCCGGTTCTCCGCCCTGGCCGCGGTTCCGCACAGTACGAGCGGCGCACATACGCCGGCTCTAAGTGGTGATTTTTTCCTCGATATCCATACCGTCGTAAGATGGTTAAGCTTGATTGCCTTGTCCACTTTCATGGTTGTGCTTTATAAAGCGTTTGTCCGCACTCCAACCAGCTCCGCCACCATGAACGGCCAGGCCGTCAATGGTGGTCCAAACTCACAAATTCACGGCCTATAGCGGTTTGGATCGTCGGACGGTGCCGTATCGCGGATGGTTATGCTCCGGAGCCGAGAGCCGGTCCAACGGATAACTGGGATCGCGATGAGAATGTCAGGTTTATCCAGCCGAAAGATACTTGGACGCAGTGGCGGCGTGTCAATTTTCCACTCACGCTGCCGGCGTTCCGAAACCGGAACGTGTTCAACTGTGAAAGGAACAACATGACACGCTTACATGGCCACCGATATGTGCGCATTGACAGCCGATGGAAAGCCCTTCTCGTTCTTGCGGCTATATGTCTGATGGCATTTCCATTGTGGCTGTGCCGGGCGATGGGCAAAACTCAAACGTCCGGTTTTGTGGTTATTGATCCCGGCCACGGCGGCATAGATCCAGGCACACGCGCGAGCAATGGCCTCGACGAGAAGACCGTCGTTCTGGCTGTGGCCCTGGACATGGTTCCACTGATGAAGCGCGATCACATCCGATTCATCCTCACTCGGAATCGGGATAAATATGTGAGCCTCAGCCGACGGGTACAGATCGCCAACCGTCCCGGAGATCGTCTTCTCTTGAGCATCCATTGCGATTATTTCAAGCAGCGGGGCATGGAAGGATTCACGGTTTTGTATGCGCAGGGGGCGGCGGCTGATTCGCAAATCGCCGCGCACCTGATTGCCGCCGGCCTGATCCATGAAGGATTTACCTGCCACGATGTTCGCATGGACACCCGCGACCTGGAGGTGCTGGACAAAAGCCGCGGTCCAGCCGTGCTGGTGGAATTAGGATTTTTGTCTGATCCGCATGATTTGCATTACCTGGCGTCTAAATCCGGTCAACATCGTCTTGCCGCGGGTCTGGTGCGAGGGTTGGAGGCATATTTGCGGAAAACACAATAGGCCGCGGGTTTGAATATTGCGCGGTTTCCGGCGATTTCATTTTCCTTTCATGTTCGGATGCTAATTTGTTTTCATACGGACTGATCGGTTCAGTCTGGAAGTGTTTTTAAGGAATGCGATCATGAATTGCAAAGTAGCACTGATTATCGGGGTTGTTGGCCTGGGTTTTGTAGCGGGGGAATTCGCGATTGTCCGCGCTGATAAACCGGAACCCGGGGAATGCAGAGTCTCCATGGCACAATTGCCGGCAGCCGTGGCCAGAACACTCACACAGGAAGCAAGTGGCGGGCAGGTGGGGGAAATTGACATGAAAATTGGCGACCATAAAGCCACTTATGAAGCCGATGTCGTTATCAATAAACTGCCCTACGAAATCACCATCGCCATGAATGGCACACTGCTGAAAAAACACCTTGATGACATGGACCTGACACTGAATCAACTCCCCGCGCCTGTGCAGGCCGCCATCAAGCAGGAATCCGGCAACGGCAAAGTTTCGGAAATCGGCGAGCATTTTTTTGATGATGGCGATGCTTTTTACAAAGCCACCGTGAAAATCGGCGAACATGCTTACAAGCTCAAAGTGCTGCCTGACGGCACATTGCTGAAAATGAAGCTAAAGGAAAAAGAGCATGGAGATCACGAAGACGGCGATCATGACCATGCGGATAAAGACCATCGAGATCACGGTGATCATGGTCATGCCGACAAAGACCACGGTGATCATGACCACCACAAGGACAAAGACCGCGGCGATCATGGCGACAACGACTGACCACCGCGGACAAGAACATCCTCCTCCCTGAACAGGGCCGGCCCGTGGCGCTATGGGCGGGCCCTGTCTATTTTTATCAGAGTCTGGCTATAAACGGCGTCGAGAGGCCCAGTGCACTGTGGTCAACGGGCCGGCTGTTTACACGACAGGCCCGGTGATAGCGCCCCCATAACCGGTTGGTAAACGTCCGCAGCCATGCTGGGAAAACCATGGCCGTTTACCGGCACCGTCGCGCGTGTTTAAAGTTTTCAAGCTTGGGTCGGCTCGTCGCCGTTGTCGTGGAAATTACCACCATCCATGCTCCGCCTCCCGCCGACAAAGACTTTCGCGGAGATACATTTGTCGGCGGGTAAACTTTCAGCGATACTTTTGTGCATGGCTGAGAACAACTTATTTACGGTTATCCTTCCGGCTGCGGGAAATAGCACGCGCTTTGCGGCGGGGGATAAACTATTGGTGGATATTGCCGGTTTAACGGTCTTACAGCGGGCGGTATCGCTTTTCACACGCCGCGCGGATGTAGCGGGGATTATCATCGCAACGGGTGCTCAACGCGTGGAGTCTTACCAGCGACACCTGCAGAGCGTATTGCACGGCAAAGATCTCACTATTTTGCCGGGCGGTTCTGAGCGGTGGGAAAGCGTGTACAAAGCACTGTCCGGCGGCAAGGTGCAAACGGAATTTGTAGCGGTGCATGATGCGGCGCGACCGGTAACGCCCGCCGCGGTTATTGATGCCGTATTCGCCGGCGCGGCTTTGCATGGTGCCGCGTTGCCGGTATTGGCGGAACCCGCCACGCTCAAACGACTGGGCGCTCAACAGCGTGTCACTGAGACGGTGGATCGCGCCGGGCTGTTTCAGGCTCAGACACCGCAGTGCTTTCGCACAGAATTGCTCCTGCGGGGCTTTGAAACGTTGATAAAAGCCAACCGTATCAGCCACGTCACGGATGATGCGCAAATTATTGAATTAACCGGCGGCACAGTGGTTGGTACGCGCGGCGATGCGTTGAACATGAAGGTGACCACCGCGGGTGACGCCCAACTATGCGCAGCCATTGCAGCCGTCGCAGAAGCACCGCAATGGACCGACAATCGGAGCGGATCACAATGAGTAGAAATCAGGAAATCGCGGAATTATTCAACCGCGCCGCGGATGTGATGGCACTGCTTGAGGAGAATTCATTTCGTGTGTTGGGCACGCGCAAGGCAGGGCGCATTATTGAAGATTTGCCTGAAGATGTGCAAGCGTTGCGGGAGCAGGGCCGCTTGGAGCACACACCGGGTATTGGTAAAAGCACGGTGGAAAAAATCGATGAATTTCTGCGTTCCGGGCGCATATCGGAATTTGAAGACCTCGCGGCGCGGGTTCCCGCAGGCGTGCTGGACATGCTGGCGATTTCGTCGGTGGGGGTGAAGACAGCCCATCAATTGTGGAAAGAGGCGGGCATTACAAGCGTAGCGGAATTGAAAAAGCACCTCATCGACGGCACGATGCCGAAGCTCAAGGGCTTTGGCGAAAAGAAGCAATTAAAGATCCGCCAGAACATGGAATTCATGGAAGAAGCGGGCAAGCGTATCGGCATAGGCTGGGCGCTGCCGCTGGCCGAAAGTTATTGCGGTGCTTTGGCGAAAGTGCCCGGCGTAACTGGGGTGCAATATTGCGGCAGTCTGCGGCGGGGCCGGGAAACGGTCGGCGATATTGACATTCTTGTCTGTTCCGGGCCGGAGCATGTACGTGCCATAACGGATGCCATTCTGGCCCATGAACACACGTCACAGACAATTGGTGCCGGTGAAACCAAAATCAGCATTCGCACCGGCGCGGGATTGCAGGTGGATTTTAGAATCGTTGCGGCCCAACACTGGGGCGCGGCGCTGCAATATTTTACGGGTTCCAAAGAGCACAACGTGCGCGTGCGGGAATTAGCCGCCAAGCGCGGATTGAAGCTAAATGAGTGGGGACTTTTCAGGGACCAGCTTTGCGTGGCGGGAGAAAATGAGCACGAGATTTACACGTCCCTGGAACTGGCGTGGATTCCGCCGGAGATGCGGGAAGACCGGGGAGAAATCGAACTGGCGCAACGGATGTACAAACGCGGTCGAGGTGAGAGCATAACGGTCGAGGATCCGCGACTGGCCTATTTAGGACGGGAGATTCCCGCGGCCTGGCCGGTATTGCAATTATCCGATATTCGTGGTGATTTGCATTCCCACACCACGGCCAGCGATGGACATTGCGGCATTGATGATATGATTGCCGAGGCCAAGCGACGGGGATATGAATACTTTGCCATCACGGATCACAGCAAATCACAAGTACAGGCCAATGGCCTGCGCGTGGATCGACTTATGGAACATATCAAAGCCATTCATGCGGCGGCGGCCAAGGTAAAGGGAATAACAATATTGGCCGGCAGTGAAGTGGACATACTTGCGGATGGTTCCCTAGATTATCCCGATGACGTTTTGCGGCAACTGGACTGGGTGGTGGCATCACCGCATGCGGCGCTAAGCCAGGAAAGTCAGGCCGCTACGGCGCGACTGATTTGTGCCGCATCGCACCCGCTGGTGGATGTGATCGGGCATCCAACCGGACGGCTGGTGGGCGGACGGCGCGGATTGGAACCGGACATGAAGGCGGTAATCATGGCGGCGGCCCGCAGTGGCGCAGCCATGGAAATCAATTCCCATGATCTGCGGCTGGACTTGCGGGATATTCACGCCCGGCTGGCGGTTGAGGCGTCGGTGCCGTTGTGTATCAATACCGATGCGCATCAACGTGAGGATATGGATAAAATAACGTATGGCATCCTGACGGCCCGGCGGGCATGGGCGAGGCCGGAAAATGTGATCAATAGCTGGCCGTGGGATAAAATACGCAAGCGGCGGGAAAGCCGACGGAATGGCGATTTTGAGTGATGAGGGGCTTGAACTTGGAGTTGGATAATGCCGATGTCAATTGCAAAAATAGACCGTAGCCGGGTTATCCCCGCATTGATGGCCATGGGTTTGGCTATGGCATTTTGCGGCACTGCTCCGGCCGCCGGACATCATCGCCATGCCAAACCATCCGCCAAAACCGTCGCGGCACCGCTTGCAATTCAGGCATTGCGCACCGGAAGCGTACTATCCAATGTACACGGAAAACTCACTTTAACTTCGCGAAGCATATATCCGGAATTTGGATTTATCAATCGCAAAAAAGGATGGCCGCGATCCATTCGGCTTCTGCCCTGCCTGGCATTGCAGGCCATGGAATCCGTGGATAAAGCACATACGGGCTTTGTAATCAGCGGAATGTTAACGCAATATCAGCATCAGCTTTATATGCTGCCGGATGCCGATGTACGTTTATTAACGAAGGCTCCCCGCACTGCCAAAGCGCCGCCATCGGCCGCTGCGACCCAAGCCGACACCAAGACCAGCGGACAAAAGCTCACGGCGCGGGAAGTTCTGGAAAGACTGCTATCGCATCACATTTCCCGCCCGGTTGAACAGCTTGTGAAGATACAACCGATGCTGACGGCAAAACCAATTCCGGATTTACCACAACCGGTTGGATATGTGCCGCCACCGGCGTTGCGCGAAGGCGCGTATATATGGAATCGACCGGGGCGGCTGCTTTTTAATCAACCGTTGCATGAATGGATTTTCGTATTTCAAGCGGATGGATCGGGCCTTTCAGAGCCGCCGCTGATCTTACTGCCCTGCCATCTGCTGCAACGCATGGAAGTCCGCAGCGGCCGTTATGGTACAGAAATAAAATTCCGGGTCAGCGGTAAAATCACGCAGTTCCGGGGACGAAATTATCTGTTTATAACTTATTTTGAAGTGGCGCATAATTTGGGCCGTTTCTGATAACGGCGTAAAAAGATCGCCCCCGTCGCATCATTGGCTCACTTTGATTCGTCGGTAACGATGGGATTGCCGCGGACATTTCCAGCCCGGTGGAGAGCCGTGCTGAAATTGCCGTCATGCAGCGCCGTGACATCACAATTTTCCGATTAATTCAACCGGGCCTTGCGGCTGCAAATCGCCACCGGCCGGCTCAATGGTAACCGCGGCGGTCAGAGAATTGGAAAACTTCATTCCCGCCGGAATTGTGGGCGTAAACATCACAAAGCCGCTGTCATCAACATTGAAAGTTCCCGCGGGAATTTTTTTGCTCGCGGGAGTAATCCACCACAGTTCGTAAGTTTTATCTGCTTGAAGCCGCTTTAAGTCCGCGGCACAAAACTTCCACATCCCGGCTTGCTTATCCCAGAATAATCGGCCAAAAGCCGCGGGCTGTTTACCTGCCCCTTGCAGCGATGCCATTTGAAGGTGCGGGACTTTGAGCATATTGATAACCTGATCGGCCTGTTGCACCTGACTGCGCAGCCGATGAACACGATTTTCCCAATTCACGATAACCTTGGTTTCGTGCGTGACAATCTTCCGGTTCTGGTGTTCGCTGAACGCCAACAGCTGGTGGAGTCCGTGAATTTCTGTTTTCTGAAGGTGCTGAATATAAAGACTCATCCCCATGGCAATCAGCAATGCGATACTTGCGGCCATTGCCAGAATAAAACTCATGCGGGAATGACGGACGGGCAATTTCAGCGGCGTTGCAGCCACAGACTGATCGATGCGCCTTTGCAGAGCCTCACGCAGGACACCGGGAACCGGCGTTTCATTGGCCGCCATTGCCAGATGGGCGGCGATTTCAGTGAAGTCCCCCATTAATTCGCGGCAGTGCGGGCATTTTTGAAGATGCTCTTCCAGATGCGCACTTTCCTCCCGCACCGCGGCTCCGGCGGCTTGCAAGGGTATCAGGTCTTTGGCCTCACGGCAATTCACAGCGTTGACTCCGCATCTACACCTACATTACGCAAAATCTCCCGCAGGCGGATTAAACCCAGGCGAATATGGCTTTTGACCGTACCAAGCGGGATATCGGTTTTTTCGGCGATCTCGGTGTGACTGAGACCCTCAAAAAAGGCCAATTCGAGGGCTTGGCGTTGCGGAGCGCTTAGTTGCAGAACCCCCGCCCGCACTTTTTCGCGCCGTTCGGCCAAATCAGTATAATCCACGGGTGTACTGCGATCTGGAATATCCAGTCCTTTATCGGCCGCGACTTCGACGGACAGCAATGGCCCCGGAGGCATTTTTTTGACCGCATTTGAACTGCGTTGCCGATCAATCGCCCGACTGCGACATAACATCACCAGATACGTCAGCGGCGCGGCCCGCACCGGATCGTAACGATCCGCCCGATTCCATACTTCCCAAAACACATCAATTAAAAGGTCTTCCGCCTCACCACGATCTGCCAGCAGGCGCGTGCAGAGCGTCAGAAGCGTACCGGAATATTTATCATAAAGGGTATTAAGCGCGGTGCGATCGCGCATTGCGACCCCGCGCATTAAGGCCAAATCATCGACCAACGATCCACCAGACTCAGAGGCCAAATGCCACTCCTTGGGTCATCCCGGGCGAACTTGCACAAGCCCGAACAGCTTTACAGTGAGTAAAACGTCCTGTAACCGCGGTCGGAATACACCCGCTTTATCGCATTGCCGCTGTCAGACGCGGCCCAAGTTCAATTTGCGGCTGCGGAGCAGGTTTATACGTTGGTGGAATGGAAATCTTCAGCGGCTGGCGTTTTGATGCAGGCAGGCCATCCTGGTCAATAATCCGCTGAATTGCCATGATACCCTCAATAAGTGTTTCCGGGCGCGGCGGGCAGCCGGGCACGTACACATCCACCGGCATAAACTGGTCAATGCCCTGCACGGTGGCATAATTATCAAACACGCCCCCCGTGCTGGCGCAGGCCCCCATGCTGATCACCCATTTTGGCTCCGCCATTTGCAGGTAAATACGGTGCAGAACTGGAACCATCTTAAAGCTGATTCTACCGGCGACAATCATTAAATCCGCCTGGCGGGGTGAAAATCGCATGACTTCCGCGCCAAAGCGGGCCAAATCATAACGACTGCTGGCCGTCGCCATGAGTTCTATGCCGCAGCACGCGGTGGCAAACGGCAAGGGCCAAACGCTGGAGCGCCGACACCAGTTGACAACCTTCTTAAGGTTCAATGTGAGGATATTATCCGGCAACGCTGTTGGTTCAATTGGCATGATAAACTCCATCCTGTCCGGCTGTTGAAATCAATCCCACTGAAATACGCCCTTACCCCAGGCATAAACATAGGCAACCAGCAGAATTAATGTGAATACTAAAATACTGACAAACAACGCACCAAGGGGCAATACGACCCAGGGATGGCGTTGATTATTGAAAACGTAGAGCCAGGGGATGATAAACAGCACTTCGACATCGAAAACAAGAAATATCATGGCGACAAGATAAAAGCGAACATTAAATCGGTCTTTGGTACTGCCCAGCGGATCAACACCCGATTCATAGGTTGAATCCTTGATCCGCCCCTTGCGCGCCGGCCCCAGCGTGTGAGAAATTACCACATTACCAATTCCAAAGGCCAAACCGATGAGAAAAAGAATTCCCAATAGAGCCCAGCCACTGTAAAACGCAACATGGGAGGAGGCCAGAGTTGTTGTCAGCACATTTACCATTCACTTATGTCCATCGTCAGTGAACCAATTCACAATCTCTGCAGGATTATATCGGAGCGCAACGCCTAAGGTCAAAGGCGGCAAAATATCGCTTTGGCTTGGTCAAGGCCAAACCATCGCCTATTATTGATATTCATGAAGATGGATGGCTCACTTATCGACCGTTTAACACTGCGGATTAAATCAGTACCGGCGGGCTTCGGCGAAGCGCCAGCCACAATATGTACGGCCCCGGCGCGTGTGG
>JAJYZY010000027.1 GCA_021799715.1 Planctomycetota bacterium
CGCGGAATTCATCGCTGATCCCATTTGATTGCCCATGACCATGCCCATGCCCACACCGGCCCCCATTCCGGCACCCATGCCGGCAAACCCGGAGGGGTTGCTGGCGGCTTCCGGGATGGCCGTGGCCACTTGAAAGCGGGTGTATTGATTCATGTCGCCCAGAACGCCCATTTTGGTGCGCGTATCCATGGCCTGTTCCACTTCCGGCGGCAGGGAAATATTTTCAATGTAAAAGAGCGTTAATTCTATGCCCAATGTGGCGAGGTCGGTTTTGATTTTTTCCAAAGCCAATTTACTTAGCTTGTCGTAATTTCCGGCCAGTTCCAACGCGGGAATGTGCGCTTCACCGAGAGTATCGGTAAAGCGGCTGACGATGGTATCGCGAATCTGTCCGGAAACCTGAACGGTTTCCAGAGCCGGGTTGGTGGCGATCTGCTGGCGGAGAAATACGGCCGGATCGGAGATGTGCATGGCATAGGTGCCAAAGCCGCGAATTCGCACCACACCAAATTCCGCATCGCGCAACATGATCGGATTGGGCGTACCCCATTTCAAATCGGTAAACTGCCGGGTGGCGATAAAATAAACTTCCGCGCGGAATGGCGAATCAAAGCCGTATTTCCAGCCCTTCAGGGTGGACAGGATCGGCATATTTTCCGTTGATAGCGTGTACATGCCGGGACCAAATACATCCGCCAGTTTACCTTCATTGACAAAGGCCGCCGTCTGTCCCTCGCGCACCGTCAACTTAGCCCCCATTTTTATTTCGTTGTTGTAGCGCTCAAAGCGGTAAGCGAGAAAATCACTGCCGGCTGGTTCAGTCCATTGAATAATGTCAATGAATTCACCGCGCACTTTTTGAAACAGCGACATACACAACTCCTCACAAAAATGGCATTTCTTGAACCATCAGCGGGGTGCAACACGCCGCTGCGGGCACAGCAATGAAGTTATATTAACGCGCGGCGGCCCGGTCAACAAACAGTGCCGATAAGGCTTCATCCACATGCTTCAGGCTTGTGGGGAATTGGAAAAGCACAAGGAATTATTTCGGGTTATCAGTGTTGCGCGGCGGATCATGCTTTGCCACCTGGCCACCGGCACAGCATCGTATCGTCGGCGAAGTTCAACCAGCGTCAGGGTTCACCGCACACGCACGGCCTGACGTTGCATGTTAAGCGTGGTTTCCATGACATGAAACAACATTTCCGGGGCGTTGAGCAGGTTTTTCCCGGTATGAATGGAAGAAACAATATCCCGGGGCCAAGTTGGAAATGGCGTTTCGGGCACAATGCGCATGGGACCATGCTGATGATTGGTCAAAATCATGCATGGCCCGGCGTCAGCCGGATCGCGGGAACCAAGGTTGGTAATGCGGCGGATTTCAATGGTTCCGCGGGTTCCGACAATTAAGCCGCGGACATCGCCCCAGACCGGACTGCAAACGGGTGTGAACCAGTCGGCGCGAAAATAGCCGGTTATGCCATTTTCAGACGTGACCGAGACATCACCAAAATCATCAAAGTCCCTGTCGGGCGCGCTGCCAAACCGCCCGATCCGGCTGCTGAATTGCCTTATTTTCTGATCGGTAAACCAGCAAAACCAATCCACCTGGTGGGAGAGCAAATCATTGATCACCCCGCCGTATTCGGCTGGATTCCACATCCATTCCGGACGGATGTCTTTATTGAGCTTATGCGGTCCAAGGCCCATTAAATGCACCAATTCGCCGATGCCGTCCTGTTGATAAATGGCTTTGGCCTGTGGATCGAATGGATTGTCAAGCCGTTCACTGTAATAGACAAACAATAGCCGCCCGTTTGTTTCCATGGCCCGGCGCACCGGATCCAACTGTGCCAAATCCGTTAACGGCGGTTTATCAACAAAAAAATGTTTTCCATGCGACATGGCCTCCACGGCCAGAGAGCCGCGCTGGGAATTAATGGCGGCGGAGGCGATGAGATCAATGGTGTCATCATGAAGGATGGATTCCCGCGTGCGCACGGGGATTTCAGGGAACCGAAGCGCGAATTGCTCAAGCAACTGCGGCTGATCCGCGGCTACGCCGGCGCAGGAGCAACCTGGAACGGACAACAAACCCTTCACTTGCCCGTAAATATGCCCGTGGTTGATTCCGATAACCGCAAATTTCATCCGCAACCCATTCACGCTGAATCATTAAAAGCCCAGCATGCCCACAAGCGTATTAAGATCAAATCCACCGCCAGTGCCGTAAGTGATGGGAAATCCGACGGCACGGCCCATATTGGCGACCGTTGAATCCTCGATGGCCTGAATGCGTTCTTTCTGGATCTCCATGCCCAAACTGGCCAGAGCGTAGCGATCGCGAATTTCAATGATCTTGGGATCAGTGCTGTTGGTAAGTTCATGATACAGGCGCTGAGTCATGGCCAATTTACCGACATCCAGCCAGACATAACTGCATTTTCCGCAAAATTGCATATCAATGGGAATCATCGGATGCAGTCGGTCCATGGTCATCTGCCGCCGACATTCCGGACAGGCGAAGGAACGCTTGTTATGCCCTTCGGTTACCAAAGCAGCCAAATCCTTGAGTGATGGTGTATCCGGGCCGGCATCAGGCGGATCAACGGCACGGACAATGTGCATCAGGCTGACGCGCGAAATCCATGTGCCAAAGCAACTATTGCAGGTTTTGACGTTTACGCCGCCATAATTGCTCATGGTCAACATTACAAAACAACCGGGACATCGCGGCATAGTTGCCTCCAATACGCAATAACGCCAGGTGGCCGAAAGGGCTGAAAGGTATTGTCGGGCGCATTGCGGCGGATGGCAAGGGCATTGACTATCCCAATTTCCTTGGCAATTCAGTACAATATCATCAGCAAAGGCAATGCCCCATGCTTTCGTCTGTGGTTGGCGAGGTTTGACGATGCCGGAAAACACCCCTCACACGAGTTTGGATGCGTCCCAAACGCTACCGGTGGAAATTGCGGAATCTCTGCATCAAGTAGCCAAACGGCATCGCCGATTGCAAATTGTCGGTGCCCTGCTCAAGGCCGTGCTCATCAGCCTGCTGATATCCCTTCTGGTTGTATTCCTGCTGGGCAGCGCACCGGACATGCCGCTGGCACTTCGGTGCATGATCGCGTTGGGCGCATGGGTGGGCATGATTACCGCGACCGTTTGGCTGGTGCGCCCGGCGCTGGGTCAAGTTAATTTGCAATCGGCGGCGGGACTGGTGGAACAACACGAGCCGGAGCATGAAGAGCGCATTATCAGTGCCGTTGAATTTTCGCAGAATCCCCCACCGATTGAACACGCTTCACCGGAAATGATCCGCCAAGTCATTACGCAGGCACATGAACATACGCTCCGCATTGATATGGCTTCGGTTTTGTCCACACGCAACATCATGCGATGGGCGGCTTACTGCACACCGGCCATTCTGGCCTGGCTGATTCTCTGGCCCTTGTTTCCGCGAACTGTCACCACGGGCGTGCGGCGAATTTTCGCACCGTGGAGTTCGCCGGTGAACGCCGATTTGTCCATAAAAGTAACGCCGGGAAACGTCACCCTGGGCGAAGGGGCGAGCATGGAAATTATCGGCACGGCCAAACCGCCGCTGGGGGGAAAGCCGGCGCGATCGATGACCTTGACCATGACCAATACCGCCGGAACACAACAGCTTCAGAGTATGACGCGCATCGGCCCGGACGCATTTCGCACCGATCTGACGGATATTGCCGGAACGTTCCGATATCAACTCCAAACCGGAAACGCCGCGTCCCGCTGGTATCATGTAAATGTGATCGCCAGACCGCGGATTTCGGAACTGGAGCTTAAATATACTTTTCCGACCTACACCGGACTGCCGGCACGGACCGTAGCGGGGGACAACGGCTCGATTAAAGCGATCATCGGCACACAGGTGCAACTGATTGTTCATAGCTCGCAAAAGCTCTCCGCCAAAAGCTTTGTGGCCATGGGCACGCCGGTTGCAGGTGTGGTGCAACCGTTGCCCCTGACCAGAGTTACCGGATTGGAATATCAGGCGACTTTTCCCGTGCAGTACAGTTGCAAGTACCACATTGATCTGATCAATCCGCAGGGGATAAAAAACAACGACCGCCGCGCGTGGCCCATCATCGCGGTGCCGGATCAGCCCCCGGTGATTCATATTATCCAACCGGGCCGGCGGGTGCGCGTGCGGGCCGATGATGTTATTCCGATCATGTTTCATGCGTCGGATGAATTCGGATTATCGGCCGTGCGGGCGATTGTGATGGTGGGGCATTCATTGCCGATGAGCTACCGCATTGATCTCGGCATACGCAATCCGCGACAGATTCGGCAGACATGGAATCTCTCCGCGGCGGATCAACTCACCACCGCGGACCGGCCACACGCCCAGGCAATATTTTACAGACTCGAAGCCATCGATAATTGTCAGCCCGCGCATCAGACAACCCGAAGTTCCCTGCATGAATTGCTTATTGATCGCCATTTAGAGCAGAGCTATCAGCAGCGCCGCGACATGGCGGCCTATGAGGCGCTAAAAAATACCATTGCCAAAGCCCGCGCCGGCATCAGACAAGATCAGCAGCGTGTGGGCAATTTGCGACACGCGCCGGCCAACCGGCCATTGACGGCATCCCAGCAGCGCGCGGCTGATGCGGTGGAGCAAAATCTTGCGCAGACGGTTGAGAACCTGAAGCAAGCCGTAAAAGCATCGCAGAACTCAGCGTTTTCAACCGATGCCGTCAAGGCCGCCGCCACTGCGGAGCACGCATTACCTAAGGCCGCCAATGACTTAGCAGCCGCAAGTTTTGCCGGTTCGCAACAGGCAGCGCAGCGGAATGCGAATCTGGCGGCGGCGCAACAGAATCTTCAACAGGCGGGGAAAGCCCTGGGCCAATTGCAACGGCGAATGTCCCGGCAGGCGGGGCAACAGCAACTTGCCGACAGCCTGAACACTTTGGCGCAGCAACAGCGGGCACTGACGGAGAAAATGCGACAGGAGCCGGATTCACCGCAGGTTAAGCGGCGGCAACAGGCACTGCGCCGGCAACTCACCAGGCTGCTGCAGCAGCACAAATCCCTGCAAACGCCGGTGGCCGCAAAAGTGCAGCCGACCGTAACAATGCTGAAAAATAAACTGAAAAAAATTATTGCCGCGCAACAGCGGGCCGCCGCCACACTCACAAAGCAGTTACAGGCCCAGTCGGCCCGACAGCGGCTCACCGGGCTTGCCGCACAACAGCAGCAGCTCAACAAGCAAATTGCGAAGCTTGCATCCTCTTCCGCAATGGTTGGTCAAACGCAAAATCAATTACCGAATAAACTGATGATGAATGCGGTGGTAAGCAATCTGCGGCAACACGCGGCCGGAGCCGCTATTGAAGGCCAGAACAATATTTCGCGGAGCCTGCACACGGCAGCGAACAATTTGAATCAAGCAGCACAGCCGCCCACACCGCGGCAACGGCAGGCACACGAAGCAGCCCAAAGCAACGCGCGGGCGCTATCCCACATTGATCAGGCCGCAAATTCCTCCGCCGGTGGCACACCCTTGCAGCAAGCCAATGCCCTGCAGCGAGCTGCGGCGGAGATGAACCAGTTGGCCCAGAAAATGCTCAACGAATCACCGACGGCCGCGGAAACTCAAGCCCTGAATTCCGCCATGACCCAGGCCCAGGCTGCCATGCGAGCCGCCGCGGATGAGAATGCGGGCCAGGCCCAGGCGTTTTTACAACGTGCCGGGCAGGCGATGAACAAGGCGGTGGGGCAACAAATTGCCGCCACTGCTTTGACAACAAATGATTCTGGACAGCTTCAGCAATTGGCCGACCAGGCCCGACAACTGCAACAGCGGCAAAATCAACTGGCGGCTGAAACGCGCAAGTTGATGGCACAAAAATCCGCCCCACCGGAAAATCCGATTCAGCAGGCGCACACAGCCCAAAGGATTGCCGAACAAATTAAACAGACCGCCGCCTTGGCCAGAAAAATTGAACGGCAAACCCATGTCGGAGCGCCGGATTTGAATTCGGATATGGCACAAGCACGGCGGCAAATGCAATCCGGACATCGCGAGCAGCAGGCTTCGGCGAAGGCCCTTACCAAGTCCAATAATGCCGAAGCCCAGGAACATCAGCAGTCCGCTCTGCAACATCTGCAAATAGCCTTGGATGATTTAAATGGAGCCTTGCACTCGCCGGAAATGCGGGATGTGCCGCAGTATAAGAATATGATTGCCGGGCAGATTCAGCGGCGGAAGCAACAAGCCTCACAGACAAACGCGACGGGCAACCAGCAAGCCAATGCGCATCAAGGCCAAAACACCCGGCAACAATCTCAATCCGGGCATAGCGCTGGTGAGCGCAGCTTGTCCGCAGCGCAGCAGGTGCAGAATGCCATGCAGGCCCAGCAGCAGGCGGGACAGGGAAATCAACAGGCCGCGCAGCGGGCGGCGCAATCGCTGGGGGCAGCGGGGCAAGCCATGAATACGCAGGGCATGCCGGGCGGACAAGGCAGTCCGGGGGCGGCGGGCAGCGATGGCGGCACACAAGTAACAATGGCACCGGGTACCGGCACGAACGGCGCAACGGGCGTATCCGGGACGGCAGCACCGGGAAATAGCGGCTCTCCAACCGGCATGAACGGGGCCGGCGGTCCGGCGGGAGCGCCGCCAAAACCTGTCCTGGCAATGGGAATCAGTCCCGCCCAGTGGAGCAATCTGGGGCCGCTGGCCAAAAGACAATTGCTGAACACGGCGCGGCAGAATATTCCCTCCGGCTATAAACGAATGGTGCGTGATTATTACATTCGACTTTCCGAGTTGCACGCACCATAACAAATGCGGATCAGGAAAAAGCAGACCACACTTATGAAGCAGCGATTATCCACGAATGGCAAACGCGCATTACTGAATAACCGTGCAGCCAAGGGCAGTGCATGCGGAATCGCAACAACCGGGCACTTACGGTATCAACGGGTTCATGGCATGGCGTGGTTGACCGCTCTGGCTGTCGGCACGATTCTGGCGGCGGTAAGCATCAATGCGCCTTCGGTGCAAGCCGATCGTCCTATTCCCATATACGTAAAAAACGCCATATCACACGGCTTGCACTGGCTGACGGATCATCAGAAATCCAGCGGTACATTTCCCTGTAATCGCAATGACCGCCCCGCCGTAACCTCTTTGGCGGTCATGGCATTTCTGGCGCGCGGATACACACCTGGAACCGGCCCCCACCACGTCGTTATTGATCGGGGAATTAACTGGGTGCTCAACCACCAGCTTCCCGATGGTTATATCACGGTACCCGGCGGCACCATGTACGATCAGGGGATATCCACAGTGATGCTTTCCGAGGCGTATGGCGTAGCCAATCCGGCGTTGCGCAAACGCATTGGCAAGGTGCTGTCCAAAGCGGTGGGGTTGATTCTGGCGGCCCAAAAAAATTCCCGCGGCATTTTCGCCGGCGGCTGGCGCTATCAGCCCACCGCAACGGACGCCGATATTTCCTGTACCGGCTGGCAACTCATGGCCTTGCGCGGCGCAGCGGACTGCGGTGCCGCGATTCCCCGGAACGCAATCAAAAATGGCATCGCGTTTGTGTTGCGCGATTCCAATATTAATGGCGGCTTTGCCTATCAGCCCGGCGGGCCGCCGGGTCGCGCCCGTACCGGCACGGGAATTCTGGCGTTGGAGCTTATGGGACGGAGAAATTCACCGCAAGCCATTGCCGGCGGAGATTTTTTATTGAATCATCCCCTGTCACCCAAGGAGAATTTCTATTTTTACGCGGTTTATTATTGCAGCCAGGCGGCGAATCAACTCGGCGGAAAATATTACCAGCAGATTTACAGCAACATTCGCCGCGAGTTGATTCAACTGCAGAATGCCAATGGTTCCTGGACGCCGACGGATGGCATTGAGCAGCAGGGATCGAAGGCTTATGCCACGGCCATGGCCGTTCTGGCGTTATGCGTGCCATATCACTATTTACCCCTGTACCAGCGGTAAGGCAATGGAATTCAACGTGTTTATGCGGCGTGCCCGGGCACAACCAATGCGGCGGAAGGCTTGTGCGGCTTGGCCGGCGATTGCTTTTTCAGATAATTGCCGACACCGACAATAATCGTTGACAGCACCAGAACAATGATTCCACCAGTGATAAGAGCGTGGGTTTTTTTGCTGGTGCCCTTCCATTCATGGAGCACAACGCCCCAGAGCGTGGCGAAAATAATGATGCTGGCCATGTGCAGTGTCCAGCCGGAAAATTTCCCGGCCTCGGGCATTTTCGTCTGCCCCATGGTGTAAAAGAAAAACTGTAAATACCACGTTACCCCGGCCAGGGCGGACAAGGTGTAATTGTTCAGCAACGGGACGCGATTGGACGGCAATTCAATATCTCCGACCGGTTGTGAATATCCCGGTCCATCCAGGGCTGTCACGATGCGGTTTTCATCCGGTGCCGATGTTGCGGCCACATATTGTCTGCCGCTGCTATTTTTCAAATGCAGGATCAGGCACCAGATGAAGTTGGTGGTAAATCCGCCCCACAGCAAAACAATAAGCGATGGCAGACCATTCCAGATATTACTGGCATGATGGGCCGCCAGAAGGGCTTTTGCGGTTGTTTTAATGGGAGTTGCGGCGGTAATGCCGAAATTAAAGCACGCGCTCATGATGCCGGAAAATGTTGCAACCATGATTCCTTTTTTGAAATTGAATTCTTTGACAACTTTTTGCTTCTGTTCTTCGGGCAGTTCCCGTTCCTTGGACATACCGGCCATGCCGCTGACGGCAATGCCACCCAGACAAACCAAAACGCCCAGAAGAAGCACCTGGCCATAAGGGTGCGTGACCAGTGCACCGAATTGGCCGTTGTATATCGGCACCATCAGCGTGCCGAAGGCGGCGCAATAACTAAGGGCGATCGCCATGCCCAGGCCAATGCCGAGATAACGCATGGTCAGGCCAAATGTCAGCCCGCCCAGTCCCCACAGCACGCCGAAAAAATAGGTCCAGAAAAGCGTTGAAGCGCTGGCACTATGAATGGCCTGCCAGAAATCGGGCACCAGAAAATAGGCGAAGGCCAGGGGAGCGATAATCCAACTGAAAAATCCGCCCACCAACCAGTACGTTTCCCAGTTCCATCGCTTGACACCGCGAAATGGAAGGTAAAAACTCGCCGATGCCAGACCACCCGTCCAATGCAGCGCCACCGCCGCAAACCAATTCGTCCCTGTGCCAGCACTCACAAAAGCCTCCGCAGTTTGACCAAAACAAGACGCGCAACAACCAGCGCAAAACCGGGAACATGAACAGCCCGCTACGACACCGGCATGGCAATTTCCGCCCGACAAGCCATGCGACATAACATCATCGCCGGTTTCCCGATTGGACGAGTACCGTATTGTCAATTCCTGCGACCAATTACGGGAGGTTGTCCAGCCGGTTTCGCAGCGACATCCGCCAACCCAAGCGGATTTATGCTATCGATATTCAATTCGGCGTCAACAAAAAAGACTATTGATTTTGTGACACGTCAGCTTTAACATAAATCCAATAAAATGAACATATTGGATGTATGTGACGGTAATAAAGTTCATGAAAAATGACATTCAACGCCATCATTATTTCCCCGTCGATGACGCCGCCATGGCCGCCGGGTTATATCTCACCGGCTCCGGCCGCGAGCGGTACAAGCCCTTTGAGACGTATCCTCATGCCACACATCCTCGCATGTATATGTTCTCATGGAATTCCGGAAGGATACTGCCGGAATATCAGTTGGTGTATATCCAATCCGGCACCGGCGAGTTCGAATCCCACGCGACCGGACGCATAGAAGTGTCGGCGGGAACCGCACTTTTACTGCTTCCCGACGTATGGCACCGTTACCGCCCCACCGCGAAGACCGGATGGACGGAAATGTACTTATCCTTTAACGGCCAGATACCGCATATCTGGCAACTCACCGGTCTTATTACCCGGCAAAATCCGGTGCGCCGCGTTAACACACCGGTTAAACTCGCCGAAAGCATGGGGGCTATCATCGAACTCGCCGGGAATAACCCCACCATGTCACCCCAACAAATGGCATTGCTGACACTCGGCACGCTGGCTCTGGTTCTGGGCGGAAGCCGGCCGGTGCATCAAAATAATACGGTCGATTCCGCCCCGCCGGAGCGTGTGCCGACACAGGACTTGATTGTCAACGCCGGTTTGCATTTGATCTGGAATCAGAGCCATCGTAATTTGTCCGTCCATGACATAGCGGGGAAACTTGGTGTTCAACGCCGGACATTGGCCCGGCATTTTCTTTCCGTCCGCGGACGCAATGTGCTGGCGGAAATAACGTCGTGCCGCGTGGCCCGAGCACAACGAATGCTGCGGGAAACTCGTTTACCCGTCAAACGCATCGCGTACGCGGCCGGATTTAACAGCCCCACCCATCTGGCGGTTGTATTCCGTCGGGAAATTGGCCTTTCACCGCGGGAGTATCGCGAGAAGGGCATGGCGGATTTGCCGGAACCGGCCCTCAGGCAGTAATTCGAGTAATGAAAAGTTCTACGAATGGAACTTCATGAATCATCATGGCGATAGTCGCGGTAGATTGCTGGGGCAGCAAACCAGCGGGCTATTCCCGCAGAACCGTGGTTTGTGAAGCCAGACAGGCATGGTTCATGCCGTGATAATCACGGATGATCAGCCCTTCCAACGGGTCAATATCCGCGACGGTTCCTTCAATGATACGCCCCGCGCACGATACACGAACAGGATTCTCCAGCATCCGGCAACGCGATAGCCATAGCGGCACAAGTTCTTCGCCGGCCCGCAAGGGATTGCACCATATCCCCAGGTTCTTGAGCAAAACGACAACGACCTCGGTGAGGTCCCATTGTTTGTGGCGAATCATATTCAGCGATATGGCCCGGCTTTTGAGCGATCCGGGGAAATCTTGATCGGTTTGCATAACGTTCACACCTACGCCGATAACGTAATCGGTCAACAGAGGATGTTGAACATTCGGGCGCGTTTCAATGAGGATTCCGGCGAGTTTGCAGCCATCAACCAACACGTCATTGGGCCATTTCAGTTCAGGGTTGCCGCCGGTAAGCGTTGCCACGCTCTCCGCAACGGCCCATCCGGCGGCCAATGATAAAGTCTCTACCGATAATTCCCGTGCCGGCAACAGCAGGGACAAAAGTGCACAATGACCAGCATGGGCCTCCCAGCGATTTCCACGGCGGCCCCGCCCATTGGTTTGCATATTGGCGATAATCGCCAACGGCTTATCGACAGCTTTTGCGGCGGCGGAAAAACATTCGTCATTGGTACTGCTGGTTGTCGCAAACGCCTGAATATTTATATCCATGCCGGCCTGTGCCAACGCCGCGCGGACCACCACGGGCATGAATTCAAAACCAACTCGAATCATTTTCATACCAACGGCTGTGGTGATTATTTCGCACCCCGCATCGCGAAGATAGTCCGCGGCATAGGGCAGAATGTCCGATGGAAACTTGCGATCTGCGAACAATACTTCAAAAGGAACTATATCCTGGCCAAATAGAATCGTGGCCAGAAGCGTGGCCATTTGCCTGTAATCATGGCCTGGCCGCTTATTTGCGGCCGGGGAATTGGCGATGTGGTCAAGCATCTTCAATAAAATCCATGGCCAGGTCCAAACATGGTGCCGAATGGGTTAAAGCGCCTACGCTGATGCGATCCACTCCGGTTGCCGCAATGTCCGCGATGGTCGCAAGTGTCACGCCGCCGGATGCCTCCAGCAGCGGCCGAGCCGGGTTTACGGCATTGCGCCATGCCACCGCCTGCCGCATCTGCCCGGCGGTCATATTGTCCAAAAGAATAATATCCGCGCCTCCAGGCAGTGCCTCCTGGAATTGCTCCAGGGTATCCACCTCCAGCCACAGCGGGATATTTGCGGGCAACTTTGACCGGATGCTTCTGGTTATATCCGCCAGGGATAATTGCACGCCGCTCTGACGGCGCAGGGCCGAAAGATGGTTGTCCTTCAGCATAACGCCGTCAAACAGCCCCATGCGATGATTTGCGCCCCCGCCGCACCGCACCGCATATTTTTCCAGTACCCGCCAGCCCGGCGTGGTCTTTCGGGTATCGCATATCAGCGGCTTTCCACCCTGCCCAAGACTCTGGCCGGCCGCCTGAACATACCGGCCGGTCAGCGTCGCGATACCCGATAGATGCCCCATGAAATTCAGTATCACGCGCTCGGCGGAGAGCAAAGCCCCCGCCGGCCCCGCGATTTCCGCCACCACCGCGCCCCGCACCGCCGCGCCGCCGTCATGAATCAGAATTGAACTTTTCAGCCTGTGATCATAATACGGCAGGATTTCCGGCAGCAGTACGGTGCCGGAAATAATCCCTTCAGCACGGGCCACAATTTTTCCCGTGGCTGCTAAATCGGGGGGAATACTCAAGGCAACGGTACGATCCAATCGGGCGGCGGATTTTTTATGGGATGGAAAATCACCGAGATCCTCCCGTATCGCCAATTCAATCAGCGAGCGAAGCTCCGCAGGCAATGGCTGAAGTTCATGCAAAATAAGAATCCCGTGCGCGAGAATCGCCGACGCGCTGATTTTCCGGACCGCCGGACTTAATCATCATCATCTTCGTCATAGAAGATGTCTTCGTCTTCATCATCGAGTTCATCATCATCGTAGGCACCCCCTACGTCATCGTCCTCAAAATCATCCTCTTCATCCTCGTCATCATCTTCATCATCATCAAGATCGTCGTCATCTTCATCTTCATCGTCAAGTTCATCATCTTCTTCGTCCCGACGACGTTTGGCCTGCCCCACCGCGGCATCATCCCAAGCCTCCTCCGGTTTGGCGGCAACTTCCGATGCCGTCAGTTCTTTACCATCTGCGGCTTGCATATCCCCGGAAGCAAACAGTGATTCCAGTGATTCCCGCGGCGCGGACAGTCTGGCCTGACCCGCCCCGAATTCTTCCGCACTACACTGCATGACCATACACGATTCTCCATAAATGACACCAGCATCCGCCGGCTTTCCGCGGCCGCCCCGATCCTTGATCGAGTTCCATGCGGGCGGCGGAACCATCCCCCGGCGACCCGGTAAACAGCATTCCAACCGCCGGTAAAATACATGCAATTTTGGACAAGTCAATGGCTCTGACGATAATTACACCCGATAATGCCTGCGGCGAAAGTCCGAAAGCTCCGTCCGCGGAGCGCGGCAAAAAGACGTGAAAGGATTTTTTATGACAAAAGCCACTAAAATCGCGGTATTTCCGGGCACATTTGATCCGCCCACGCTGGGGCACCTGGATGTAATCCGGCGCGGCCATAAACTTTTTGACCATCTGATTGTGGCAATTGGAAAAAATCCGGAGAAAACGGAATTGTTCCCGGTAGCGCAGAGACTGGAATTGATCCGGAACCTCGTGGCGGATCTGCCCACCGTATCCGTTGAGGCATACGAGGGCTTGACGGTCGAACTGGTGCGCAAGCGTGGAGCCATCGCCATACTTCGTGGATTGCGGAACATGACCGATCTGGAGTATGAATTCCAACTGGCGCTGACCAATCGGGCCGTGGCGGATGTGGATACGGTATTTATCATGACCAATGAACGTTTCGGCTTTACCTCCAGCAGCCTGATCCGGCAAATTGCCGCACTGGGCGGCGACCTGGACAATTTAAGCGCTCTTTTGCCACCGGGGGTAATAAACCATCTGCGGGAATACCGTGATAAAAAAATCGGACCATTCGGCGAACCGCGGGGAGGCATCAGCGGATAAATCTCATGCGACCGATGTTGGGGATAATGGCCCAGTTGATCGCGCGCATCGGACGGAAGCCGGCGGGCCAGTAGACCATGAACGCCCGCCCCAATATATAGCGCTGCGGCACCACGCCCATGGGCAGGTGCATCTTGCGCAGCACCGGCTCCACGCGGTACCACGCCCGTGAATCTTCGCTGTCATTGGAATTATCACCAAGCATAAAATATTGACCCCGCTTGAGCGTAATGGGGTGCCCCATGGTGCCGGTGCCGGGCCGCGTGCCGCCGGGGTCAATGGAACTGTTATACGGAAAGCGTATTTTCATCTGCGTATAATAGATATCCCGCATCAACAATAGATGCCGCAATATGCAGCCGCCGGTTACATCCATCTGAATTTCAGGTGTTTCCTGTTCACCGCTTTGGTCTCGCGCTTGTGCCACCGCCAACGCATCGGCCAGCGTCCATTTTGCGGCATATTGCAGCATGAGTTTGCCATTGATCCAGAATCGCGCTTCATGTTGGGTGTTGCTCAACGCCAGGCGATACGGCTTGCCGGTTTGCAATGCGGCGGGCTTATGAAAAATACCCATCCGTTTGGCGCTGATCCGCACAAAAGAATGGTTTGCCGCACTCCATTGATACAGCTTTAATTCACCATCATGGGCCAAGGTCACTCGGAAGCGGTTGCTCGCCGGCCCCAGTGTCATCCGCATTGCGGAATCAGGACTGTGAGAAATCCACACCGTGCGCAGATACAGATTGCCAACGAGGTGATGGCCATTCCAATACGGGTTGGCGTTGTAGCCCAGATCATTGTAGAGATAACTGTTGCGCTGCATGAATGCCAGATGGCCCACAGCATCGGGACGACCGGTTGAAAAACTTATTACGGGTCCCCCGGTAAACCATTTGCCGGCGGCGCTGGTCGGCGGCTCGCCGGCCCATGGATTGCTCCAACGATTGCCGTTCATGCGCATCTTGCCGGCGTCAATGGGGTAAAAATCGTTGTTGTACACCACTTGCAACATCGATTTTTCAACATCCACCGGCTTATGGGCGATTTTGCCGTCAATAAACACATCACCGTTGACAATCTCCACCGTGTTGCCGGGCAGGCCCACGAGACGTTTGATGAAATTCTGTTTGCCAAACATCGGCTCGCGGAATACCACAACGTTCCAGCGTTTGGGTGGTGCAAACCAATAAAGATATTTCATTACCAGAATACGATCGCCATTGTACGTATATGGAAAGTGCAGGGTTTCCGAAGAGTTATTGGTGCTGTAGATGCGTTTGACAATGGGCTTGCCGCGCAGATCATCAGCGGGAATTTCAAAGTGACAATTCGGACACATGGTGTAATCAGGCGCGGGAATCGCGTTGGGATCGGTCAGTTCGCCATTATTCAGCCGGACCAGAGTGGACTCCACCTGCCCGGTTTCCGGATCGCGGACGGGCAGCCATTGCTGATCCACATTGGCATTGACATTAAAGTTATAACCGCACATCGGGCATACCGCCCGGAAATGTGCGCCGCTGAGCGTTGGAGCCATGGAACCGGTGGGAATGACAAATGCTTCCACACAAAATGTGCGGAAGGTAAACGCGAGAATCAGTGCGAGAATCACCGTTTCAAGCGTTTCACGCATGCCCGGATTGGCTTTAGCCGGCGCACGGCCCGTGGAACCGCTGCGCGGCGGGGCATTGACGGCAGGCGATGCGGTGGGCGATGTTGCCGCGGAGGATTGCGCGGTAACAGCGTTTTGCGATTCACCGATCGCCGGCAAAGGGACCGGTTGGGTTTCAGGATTATTCAGCAGCGGGTTATTATCCGGTTCCATATCCATTATTTCCTATCATCTCGCGGATCGCATTACCAGCCTTGGTCCCCGCTGATCTTATGCGGCACGAGGTGCCGTGTACATTGCGTCGAGGCCAATCACATCCGACGTTCAGAATGCTTTGCGATCAACGCATGCATCTGCAATCCGTACCTGACGCATGCCGCGGTTTCGATCACCACACCAGCCGGATGGGTGCCGGAATCGCGCCGCGCGGCAGCGTGAACCCGGCGAAATGGCCTCCGCAGCAGTTCGCAGCCGGTCATCAGTGCGCTCCTTCCACCATGGCCGCGTCCATTATCGCTTCGGAAAGCGTCGGATGGGCATGGATGGTGGAGGCTATTTCGCTGCGCGTGGCCTCCAGCCTGCGCGCGAGCACCAGCTCGGCGAGCATTTCCGTGGCTTCCGCGCCCAGCAGATGAGCGCCCAGCAACTCGCCATATTTCTTATCAAAAATCAATTTAACAAATCCATCCGGCTCACCGATGGCCTGGGCCTTCCCGTTGGCTGCGAAATTGTATTTGCCTATTTCATAATCCAGAGATTTTTCGCGGCACTGTTTCTCGGTTAATCCCACACTGGCCACCTGCGGATAACAGTAGGTGCAGCCCGGAATAGTGGCATAATCCATTTCACGGTTGTTGATGTCAAACATCCGCTCCACGGCAATGGTGGCTTCCATGCTGGCCACATGCGCCAACCATGGCGGGCCAATGACATCGCCGGCGGCATATATGCCATCAACGGATGTCTTAAACGATTTATCAACTTTAATGGCACCGCGATCCATCATCGGCGTGGCACTGGGGGCAAAAAGATTCTCAACATTTCCCGTCACCCCCACCGCCAGAAGCACCACATCAACCATGATGGTTTCACTTTTGCCGTCCCGCGATACCGTCACCGCCACGCCATCAGGCTTGACTTCCACTTTTTCAGTTTTACTGTTTGTGCGAACATCAATGCCGCGCTTCTTGAAAATCGCTTCCAGGCGCGTGCTGACATCCGCATCTTCAACCGGCAGAATATTGGGCAGCATTTCCACCAGTGTGACCTGCGTGCCGAAGGCGTTATAGACGTATGCAAATTCCACGCCGATGGCACCGGCACCAATAATAAGCATTTTGCCCGGAACCTTGGGTAGAATCATGGCTTCGCGGCTGGTGATAATTCGTTTGCCGTCCGGTTTAATTCCCGGTAAATCCCGGCTGCGCGCGCCGGTGCAGATCAGAATTCTGGCGGTTTGCAGCGTGCTGGAAACAGCGCCTTTCTCATCGCGCACCTCCACCACGCCGGGCTTGGGAATAAACCCCGTGCCGGTAAACTTTGAGACTTTGTTTTTCTTAAACAAAAATTCAATGCCCTTGCTCATTGTCACGGCCACCGAACGACTGCGGCCGACAATTTTATCCCATTGCATTTTTTCCGTGCCGACCGTGATGCCATAATCACCGGCGGCACGGTGCATCTGGTGCATCAAATGGGCATCCTGAATCAGGGCCTTGGTGGGAATGCAACCCCAATTTAAGCATATTCCACCAAGTTCCGCGCGTTCGACACACGCGACTTTTTTTCCAAGTTGTCCCGCCCGCACCGCCGCGACATATCCTGCGGGGCCGGAACCGACAATGACCAGATCAAATTTTTCTTCAGCCACAAATTACTCCTGCCGGGCCACCATCGGCCAACAATACTGAATTGTATGCGAACCATTCTCCACCGCCAATATCCTTGTACGCCCCTATTCCGTGACTTCCAGTTTTAATGACTTGGCGGCCGGGCGGGTTATATTGCGAACGCTGATTTGCCCGGCCAGATTTTCCACAATGGAATTCAGGAAATCCCGTGACGGGGCATTGGTTTTGAATCCCGCGAAGAGTTCCCCGGAATCGCTGTAGCGCGGAATGCGAATGTCCATGGGCAATTCTCCCAGAAAGGGCAATCCCATATCCTGCGCCATGCGCTGCGCGCCGCCGCGGCCAAAAATGTCATATTGCGTCCCATGATCGCAGACAAAATAACTCATGTTCTCCACCACGCCGAGAATCGATACGCCAAGCTGCTGGAACATCCGCACCGCCCGGCGCGCGTCCATCAGCGCCACTTCCTGCGGCGTTGCCACAATCACCGCTCCGGTCAGGGGGATCGATTGCGCCAATGTCAAAGACACATCGCCCGTGCCGGGCGGCAGGTCAACAACCAGATAATCCAGATCACCCCATTGAACCTGTTCCAGAAATTGCTTAATCACGCCGTGCACCATCGGCCCGCGCCAGATCAGCGCTTTTTCCTTTGGCACGATAAAGCCGATGGACATCACCTTGATCGTCTGTCCCTGCGGCCCCACGACAAAAGGCACGATCTTATCACCCTGAACCGCCGGAGACTGCTCCTCCAGGCCGGTCATTGTGGGAATGGATGGTCCATAAACATCCGCATCCATTAAGCCCACGGTGGCACCGCGCATGGCCAAGCCGGCGGCAATGGCCACGGAGATTGTGCTTTTCCCCACGCCCCCTTTGCCCGCCCCCACCGCGATGATATTCTTTACTCCCGGAAGAATTGTCCGCTGATCCGCTGCCGCCCGCACCCGGCTGCTTAACGTAAGATCAACTTTTGCAATGCCCGGCACCTTTGTCACCGCCGCCGTCACATCCGCGCGTATGCGGTCTTTCAGTGGACATGCCGGCGTGGTAAGTTCCACATCCACGATCGCAGTTCCGTTATGCACTTCCACGGATTTCACCATGTTCAGCGAGACGATGTCCTTGAACAATTCCGGGTCCTGCACCGTTCGCAATGCTGCAATAACGTCTTCTTTGGATGCCATCATTTCGCCTTCCACCGGTATAACGCAATTTTTCGCGGACACGCGCCGCAACAGTTCTTTGATTGTATCCGTTCAATGCTTCGGGGTCACATGCGCCAGGCCGGAAGTAAACCAAAATCCTCCGCTACCGCCGAACGTGCGAATATCCGTTTGATACCGCAAGTCACACCGCCTCACAACGTATCCCGTCGCGGCCTTATTTTTATTATTGTTGAGCACCGGCCGGCCGACTCCGCATGACCGGCGCGGGGGCATCGGTCCATTGAATATATTTGACATCCCGGCAAAGTATCGGCGGGCGACCGTCGGAATTCTTGAGTTGAAAATGAACGTTATTCAGAACCAGATCATCGGCGTGCCGGGCATACATGCCATACGCGGGAAGATAAAGTCCGAACAGGAAAAAATCCGGGAAGCCGGTAATATTTTCCGGCACGCGGATATCGGCGGCATCTGCCGGCGCGCCACCGGAAAGGGTTATGGAAATGTTTTCCAGCAGCACATGGCCAATGTCATGATGGGGAATGCCCGTAATGAATATGCCCGTGGGGAATAATAATCGCCCCTGATTGGACGCCTGCGCCGTGACGTTTCGAATGACAATATTGTTGATGCTGCCGACGTTTTCGGGCGTCTGACCCGGATGAAAGGTGGAAAGCCGGCCGCCGAGGCGGATGAAAATCGGCATATCGACATTCTTCATTTTAATATTGTCAAATCGGACATTGCTGATGTGCGCCCCATCTGCCGATAAAATTTTTATCCCACCGAGTCGCGTGTCGTATTCATAACAATCTTTGATGTGAATATCCCGCATGGTACCCATGGTTTCACTTCCAAATTTAACCGCCGCGCACTGGCTGCTTAAGCGGCAATGATCCACCCGGATGTGGGAACAGCTCGTCGGCGTGGTGGTTTTGAGGCAGATGCAATCATCCTCGGAATTAATATCGCAATTGGTAATGTGCACCAGGTCGCTGGAATCAACGTCAATGCCGTCATTATTGTAATTGGCATGATTCCATATATGCACGGAATCCACCAGAATCTCGCGGCACCGATACAAGTTCAAACCCCATGCCGCAGATTGTTCCAGTGTTACATCTTTTACGGTAATGCCATTGCAATGGGCCAGGCGAATTAAAAAAGGCCGGTCGCCCCGAAACCCCACGCCATTGCCGTTAATCGCGCCGGAGCCTTCGATGCCGATGTTATCGGCGTGATTGGCACCAATCAGGCAGTAACCGAAAGCCTGGCCGTCGCCGTCAACAAATGGATCAACGGTGTGGTAATTTTTTATATCTGGTGAGCCGAATATCTCCGCTCCGGCCAGCAGGTCCAATGTGACATTGCTTTTCAGTTCCAGCGTGCCGCACAAATATGTTCCCGCGGGAAATACCACCGTTCCTCCGCCAAAGCGGCTGCAGGCATCAATGGCCTTTTGTATCGCGGCGGTATCCAGAGTGGTGGCGTTGCCGGCGGCACCAAAATTTTTGACGTTATATTGACCATTCGCAGATCGGGAATTCGGATTGTGCCAAACGTAGCGCAACATTACCAGCACCAGCAGTACCACCACTACGCCAAGTAAAAAGCGAATGCTCCAGTTTAATATCCTGTCCGTGCGGGTTGTTGACATGATGGCGGGCACCCTCTGATTCAAAGTTTATCGGCCGGTGGGAATGGCCCCATCAAGACCTTGATGCGGGCTTGGACGCGGCAGCGTGACATGAATCGGCTTGAATGTTCCGGTACTCGAGACGGCGATGTTTCCCAACGCCGGCAGATACTGCCACGGATCGGTGATCTTATCCGCCGGGCCGCGCCATCGCGTCATGACCTTGCCCAGATTACTGACCTTCTGCCAGCCGGAATAGTAGCGCTCAAAATACCACACCGCTACACGAAAAATAATGGAACCCTCATGGCCGGAATAAAAATGATGGCTGCGAATCTGCTCCACCACCAGCGTGGCATGGTTATGATCGCCGGCAATCCAAAGCGGCCGATTGTAATTGGTAAAACGGGGAATTTTTTCAATGAACGTTACAATCTGTTTCAAATCGCTTTGCGTCATCGGCGGTCCGGGCTCCACCGGACGATAATAGTTCATGTTCACGCCCTCCCATCTGGCTTTTGCGGAAAAAGCAATCAGATCGTAGCGGTGGCCCGTTGGAACACCGCTGATACGGAAGGTTCCGGTTTTCGCGCTGATTTTTCCGGGAAACACCCACGCCGTGGCTTTATTGGTGCTGACATCCAGCACGCTGGCCCGGTTGCGTTCGACCGCTTCAATGCGCGTGAGCCGTTGCGAAGATTGAATCCGGCCCGTAAGGGTTATTGTTCCATCCGCCAATGCCGCCGGACTGGCAATAAACATCAGCACAACCGGATACAGAAGCAACGCGGAAAGTTTTGAGATGCCCTTGGCCACTGGTCACCTGATTAACAACACCGCCCGCCAGAGTTTTTTTATGCCCGCCGCGTGCGTTCAATCCACCCGGTATCAACACGCGCCTGCCGGAAATCCTGTGAATTCATGATAAAGCGATGCAGCGGGATGGTGGTTTTGACCGGCCCGGCCCGGAATTCGTCCAAAGCCCGCCGCATGGTGGCGATGGCCTGATCCCGCGTGGGTCGATGCACGATCAATTTACCAATCATGCTGTCATAATTCGGCCCGATGCGATATCCCTGATACGCATGGGTATCCAGCCGCACACCGGGGCCGCCCGGCGGGAGAAATTCTTCCAGCAGGCCCGGCGACGGCGTAAAATTGCGGTCGGGATCCTCCGCGTTGATGCGGCACTCAATGGCCGCACCATTCAAACGGATGTCCTTTTGTGCTATATCCAGTTTTTCCCCGGCGGCGATTCGCAATTGCCATTGGATAAGGTCCTGCCCGGTTACAGATTCCGTCACCGGATGTTCCACCTGAATGCGCGTGTTGACTTCCAGAAAGTAGAATTTTTTCTGCTTGTCCATGACAAATTCAACCGTTGCGGCGGAGTAATAACCGGCGGCCTTCGCCAGCCGCACCGCACTTTCGCACAGTTCCTGCCGGGTTTCTTCATCAATGACCGGACATGGCGATTCTTCAACCAGTTTCTGATGCCGCCGCTGAATGGAGCAGTCACGCTCAAACAGATGCACGACATTGCCGTGCTTATCACCGAGAATCTGCACCTCGACATGCCGCGGCTCTTCATGGTACTTTTCAATGAAAACCGTGGCATCTTTAAAGGCGGCTTCCGCTTCGGCCCGGGCGGCATTAAGCGAGCTTTTCAGGCTGATTTCATTGTGGGCCACGCGCATGCCCCGCCCGCCCCCACCCGCGGAAGCTTTGATAATCACGGGATAGCCGATTTTTTTCGCCACATCAACCGCTTCTTTTTCCGATTGAATCGGACCGTCGCTGCCGGGCGTCAGCGGCACTTTGCACTGCCTGGCGAGGTCCTTGGACGCCAGCTTGGAACCCAGCATTTTCATCGATTCAACGGACGGGCCGATGAATTCGATTTTGCAACTGCGGCAAACATCCGCGAAGTGCGCGTTTTCAGATAAAAAGCCAAACCCGGGATGGATCGCCTGCACATCCGCAACTTCCGCGGCCGATATAATCCGCGGAATGTTGAGATAACTTTCCGCCGCCACCGCCGGGCCGATGCATATCGCCTGATCCGCAAGCTTCAAATATGCGGCATCACGATCGGCTTCCGAGTAAACGGCCACGACCTCAACACCCAATTCCCGGCAGGCCCGGATAATGCGCAATGCAATTTCGCCACGATTGGCAACAAGAATTCTGGAAAACATATCGTCCTCATTGACGGCAAGCCATGAAACCTACTGGGCTTTGACCATAAACAGCGGCTGGTTGTATTCCACCGGCTGGCCGTTTTGAACCAGTATTTTAGCCACAACGCCGCTGACCTCCGCACGGATTTCGTTAAACACCTTCATGGCTTCGATAATGCATACAACCGTGTCCTTTCCCACAGAGGAACCGATTTTTACAAACGCCTCCGAGTCCGGATTGGCCGCGGTGTAAAAGGTTCCCACCATCGGCGATTTTATCGCGATAAGCCCTTCATCCGCAGCCGCAGCGGGCACCGGAGCGGGCGGCGCGGACTGCGGCATGCTTGCCGGTTGCGCCGCCATGGGCATCATCATTGGAACCCCCGGCATGGGCATGCCCACCGGCACCGCATCGCGCTTCAGGCGGATTTTTGCCTTGTCTTCCACCAGCTCAATTTCCGTCAGACCATGATCCGACATGAGCTTGATGAGATCTTTCACGCGCTTATTGTCTGTGAACGTTTCCTTGGTAGCCATAATCAATAGTTCTCCGAAAGCCATCCGCCGCACAATACGGGGATTACAGCCAAGCCGAATTTAATGTTTTTGGAAGGCTGCTTAAAACACGGCAGCCCGTTTGCGTTACCAGTACATCATCCTCGATCCGCACACCGCCAATTCCCGGAAGATATATTCCCGGCTCCACGGTGACAACCATACCGGGCTTCAGGATAACATCACTGCGCTGGGAAAGCGACACCTGTTCATGAATATCCCGCCCCACGCCGTGCCCCAGGCTGTGGCCGAAGGCTTTTCCAAACCCCGCCCTGGTAATAATGTCGCGGGCTATTTTATCAATTTTTTTTCCCGCTGCGCCGGGTTTGATCGCCGCGATCGCCGCTTCCTGTGCTTCGAGAACAATCTGATAAATTTCCCTTATTTTCCGCGGTGGATCA
>JAJYZY010000028.1 GCA_021799715.1 Planctomycetota bacterium
CACAATGCCTTGGCGCAATTCCGCCGCGCACCGGCGCAACTGCGTTTGCACATCCGCAAGTTCCCGCATCTGATCGATTCCGGGAATTGGCGGCTCTACCCGCAGGGGAATGCCGTAGGTGGTTACAAGACACTTAATCCGCCTGGTCAAATGGCGTTGCCGCAGAATTTCCCGGATGGCCCGGGCGATACGGAGCGTATAATACGCGGCGGGGATATCATCGACATTGTGGTTGGTAAGATTCAGCACGATCAGATGGGTGGCCGGGATGTTTCTGGCCTTCATATAATACCGCCCGACCTGCCATGAGCCGGGAATATTGCCGTTGACAATCACGGCAATGTCACGGGGCCCCATCGCGGCGGCGGGTTGAAATGGAATAACAATGCCCGCGATCAGAATCAGGAGAAAGGCCCCACATGTCAACCTGAAGCGGATTCCGGCGCGACAACACAGTGATCGCATGGTAATTACTCCCAAGGGCTTTTAGCATTCACCGGGATAATTCATGGCCAGCGCGGAGAATATGCGGATGCCCACGGCCACAGCCGAATCGGGGAACTCATAATGCGGATTATGGAGCATGGGGTAGGTTTTCCGCCCGCGCGGGCGCGTGCCAAGGATGAAAAAGCATCCCGGCACGCGGCGCAGGTAATAGGCAAAATCCTCACTCCACAAAAAGGGCTGATCCAGCAGATGCACATTGCCGCCACCCAGCACGCTGCGGGCGGTGCGGTCGAAATATTCGTAACCCGCCGCGCTGTTAATTGTGGCCGGCGTGCCGCTGGTCAATTGCACATCAGCGCGGCAGCCATGCACCGCGGCAAGCGTGCGGGAGACTTCGCGAATCAGGGAGATGGTCTGCTTGCGAACCGCCGGAGTCAGCGTGCGCAACGTGCCGCTGAAGCTTGCGGAATCGGGCACCACGTTGCTGGCTTGACCGGCATTAAACGTTCCCACGGTGAATACCACCGTATCGGTTGGCGCAATGCGCTGGGTAATCGCGGATGATATTTCCGTCATCAGGGCCGCAGCGCACTGAATGGGATTTTTTCCTTTGTGCGGATACGCAGAATGTGTTCCCACCCCGCGCACCACAATAACAATCGTATCCACCGCCGCCAGGAATCCACCGGGGCGCGAAGCCACTTGGCCGACATTGAGTTCCGGCCAGCCATGCAGGCCGAAAATGGCCTCTACCGGCGGTGAATCCAGAACACCATCTTCACACATCCGGGCGGCACCATTGCGACCCTCTTCGGCGGGCTGGAAAATGAATTTTACGCGGTTTTTCAGGGCGTCACCCTGGCTGACCAAATAGGCCGCCATTCCCAGCAAAACGGCCATGTGGCCATCATGGCCGCAGGCGTGCATGAGTCCCGGGCGGCGACTTTTCCACGGGGCGTTGGTGGCTTCGGCAACTGGCAGCGCATCCATATCCGCCCGCAGCGCCACGCATCGGTCGCCCACGCCGATTTCCGCCAGAATGCCGGTGCCGCCGGCTAAACCGCGCTGGAAGCGTATGCCCAGGCGTGTTAATTCAGCCGCCAGCAGATCGCTGGTTTCATGTTCTTCATACGCCAGTTCGGGAATCTGATGCAATTGATGACGGAGTTTTACCGCCCGGCGAACAATCCGATCCATCTGCCCCGACGCTTGAAATAATGTATCAACCATAACAACACCAACGTGCAACCTAGCCGTTACCGCCCGATTTTGCAAACTGGCGATAAGATACAGTGTTGTACCGAAGCAGAATTGCATCTTCCCGGAAGCCTGTGCGTGTTTAACGTCAGTTTTCGTTGGCCGCCACAGCCAAACGGCCGCGGATTTCCACCGCGCGGCTGCACGGTGCCGACGGAATGGTTTTTGCGCAGGCCCCTATTATTGATAGCACCGCCGCGCAGGATTCCGCAACGCGACGCGGACGGGGCACTCACACAGGCGGGCGGTTGCGGTATTGCAGTTCCGGATGCTTCACGCTTACGCGCGTGTTGGGCGGCACGGATTGGGTCACAAACACATTGCCGTTGATGGTGGCACCGCGCCCGATGACGGTTTCGCCGCCGAGAATGCTGGCATTGGGGTATATCATCACATCATCTTCAATGGTGGGGTGGCGTTTGTTGCCGCGCAACATCTGCCCGCCGCGTGTGGACAATGCGCCCAGGGTCACGCCCTGATAGATTTTAACATTCTTACCAATGATGGTGGTTTCACCGATGACCACGCCGGTTCCATGATCAATAAAGAAATAATCCCCGATGTCCGCGCCGGGGTGAATATCCACGCCGGTGGCACCGTGGGCGTATTCCGTCATGATGCGGGGAATCAGCGGTACGCCCAGCGTGTGGAGTTCATGGGCAATGCGATAGACCGTAATGGCCAGATACCCCGGATAACTGAACACAATTTCATCCACGCTCCCTGCCGCCGGATCGCCGTCAAATGCCGCCTGGGCGTCGGTAGCCAGAACCCGCCGCAGTTTAGGTAGTGCGCCGAGAAATTCATCGGTGATGGCCGCCGCGGTGGTATCGCAATCCACGCATTCGGTTTTGCTGCTGCGCTGATGCCGATGCCGGATGGCCCGCCGCACCTGATCAAAAAGGGTATCGCGAATGGAGCTTAGAATGCTGTGCACATGCAGCGGCAACTCAGTGACGGTCAGATTCTGCCGACCGAAAAAGCCGGGGAAGAGCACCTCGCGGATCGACTGAATCAGCGCGATGATCACATCGCGATTCGGCAAATTACTCGAACCGATATATTGCGTGGAGGGGAACTGTTCATAGCTGGCAATGATTTCATCGGCAAGCTTGGGAAGATCCGTTCGTGTTGCTGCATCCACAGTTGCGTTCTCCAAAGGATTTGCGAGTTCATGAATTTGCCGCATCGCGTGATGATTCATCAGCGGGATGGTACGACACCGCGATCAACACGATGTCCGAACAGGCCGCGCTTTTTAATAATTTCCGCCACCGGTTCCGGCACCATGGTTTCCCAAGCGGCATCGCGGGACTGAATTTTCTTCAGCACATCGCGCGAGAAAATGCTTAAATATTGAGGATTATAATTATTGAGTTGTTCAATCCAACCGCTTTCCACCAGATAGCCGAAAAGCTTTTTCAATTCCGATGTTAAATCCAGGGTTTCAGTGGTGGTCAGCGAACCGTCGGCATTTTTCAGGGGATAAATATAGAGCTTATGGTCATTTTTAAATAAACGCCCAAACGCTTCGAGAATTCCGCCCTCCAGGTTGGCGTAATACGTTACGTCAAAAAGATCAATGAGTGTGGGCAGGCCCATAACCAAGCCGATGCGCTTTTTGGTAAATTGCGATAAATATCCGGCCAGGCGGTAAAACTCAAAATAATCGGAAATCAAAACCGTCATGCCGCAGGCACTAAGCACATCGGCCCGGGCCAGAAAATCTTTAAGATCAATGGACCCTTCCGCGCGTAAATTGCGCATGGTGATTTCAAATAGCTGCAGCGGTTCTTCTCCGGTGGCATCCGCTTCGGCCAGAAACCGTTCCCGCGCGCAGCGGATCATATCCAGATTTACATGCGTTACCGGGCGGAAACTGCCGCGCTCCACAATAACCGGTCGTTTATGGAGCACTTCCGATGGTTGCAGCACTTCGCCGGACGGGCCGAACATGGCCGCCTCGCTGAGGCCGAGTTCCACGAGTCGCAAACTCATGATCCGGTTGTCCACATGGCGAAATTCAATGCCGGTAAATTCGATCATGTCGATTTCGATGCGTGAGGAGGATATGCCGTCCATGAGGGATTTCAGAAGCATTTCCGGCTCATAGTGGTAGAAAAATGCGCCGTAAAGCAGGTTGACGCCCACAATTCCCAGCGCCTCCTGCTGCTGGGCATTTTCCCGATCCAGCATTCGAACGTGCAGAATGATCTGGCTGTCCTGATCGCGCGGATGGGCCTGAAATTTTACGCCCATCCATCCGTGACATTCAACATTGCCCTTGAAGCTTTGCGCGGCAACCGTATTGGCGAAGGTGAAAAACGCTGTGGTATCTCCACGCGCTTCGCCCAGGCGGTCAATATTGAGCTGCTGCTCATATTTCAGCATGCTTTCAAGCCGTGCCCGGCTCACATAGCGGTCGCACTTGCCGTAGATGGCGTCGCTGACGGACATGTCATAGGCGCTCATGCTTTTGGCAATGGTTCCGGCGGCGCCGCCGGCGCGGAAAAACCAGCGCACCACTTCCTGGCCGGCACCAATTTCGGCAAATGTGCCGTAGCGCCGAGCATCGATATTTATTTCCAATGCCTTGCGCTGCGTGTCAAGATGCTCCCGGTCATTGCCCTGTGAGCCTGTTATGCGTCCCATCGGAAACTCCAAGGCGCGCCTGCAACTGCCTGAAGGCGGCGGATTGCGGCAGCGCGAACACAAATACCACGCACTTACGCGCTTTCCTTCAATGGCAGCGGTTTGGTGTCAAAGAGGCTGATTTCACCGCGCACCACCGCATCGGTAATCACGTATTTACCCCGTTGCGGCTGATCGGGCAGATGATACATCAGGTCCAGCATCAGTTCTTCCATCACGCTGCGCAAAGCCCGCGCGCCGGTGTCGCGCTTCAAGGCTTTTTCCGCCACGAGATGCAACGCTTC
Organism: Planctomycetota bacterium; assembly: GCA_021799715.1. Next base: position 4,641 of record JAJYZY010000028.1, read on the forward strand.
CGAGGTAAATTCCAACTCGCAGCCTTCCATCTGAAAGAACTTCTGGTATTGCTTGACCAGAGCGTTTCGCGGCTCGGTGAGAATCTGAATCATCGCTTCTTCCGTCAGCGGCTGGAGGGAAGCGAGAATGGGCAATCGTCCGACAAACTCCGGAATCATTCCGTATTCAATGAGATCATCGGGAGTGACATCCGCCAGAAAGCGCGCGCGGCGTTCATTTTTCACGCGGGCACCGTCCACCTCCGAGCCAAAGCCGATCAGTTGCTTGCCGAGGCGCTGGGCGATAATCTGCTCCAGCCCCACAAATGTGCCGCCGCAGATAAACAGGATGTGTGATGTATCCATCTGAATATATTGCTGTTCCGGATGTTTGCGGCCACCCTGCGGGGGCACATTGGCCATGGTGCCTTCCAGCATTTTCAGTAGCGCCTGCTGCACGCCTTCGCCGGATACATCACGGGTGATGGAAACATTCATGCTGGTTTTGCCGATTTTATCGATTTCATCAATATAGATAATGCCGCGCTTGGCCGTTTCCAGATCAAAATCGGCGGCTTGCAGCAGTTTCAGCAATAAATTTTCGACATCTTCGCCGACATAACCGGCTTCCGTCAGCGTGGTGGCGTCGCCAATGGCAAATGGAACATTCAGGCAACGAGCCAGAGTGCGGGCCAGCAGTGTTTTGCCTGAGCCGGTCGGTCCGATCAGCAAGACATTGGATTTATCGAGTTCGACATCATCCGATGATCGGCCGTCGGTGTGCGAAAGCCGCTTGTAATGATTGTGCACCGCGACGGATAACGCCCGTTTGGCGGCTTCCTGTCCGATAACATACTGATCCATAAATTCTTTAAGTTGTCGGGGCGGGGGAATTTCGCCAACCGTGGGCTTGGCCCCGGTTACTTTTCGCTTTTCCTGCTTGAAGATATTTTGGCACAGTTCCGAGCAACTGGCGCAGATGTAAATGTCATTCGGACCTTCCACCATGGGCCCGACTTCGCGGCTGGATTTCCCGCAAAATGAACAATTGGTCACTTTTCGGCCCCGAAAACCGCCTGACCCACCCGAATTACCCGCCCCATTGCCCGGACCGCCGGTATTGCCTGAACCACCATTTCCGCTCTGATTTGACATAACATGCTGTTCCAAGTTGTTGCTGGTTTGAGTACTGAATTTTCAATTCATTCGACCCGTTCAGCAAGCCAGCGGCCTGAACGGACAATTCCTTTAACACCGTTATTCTAACAGACTTCCACAAGCTAACCAAGCCGGGTTCCTGAAGCATTTGCTGCAGGAGATTTCATCATAAAATGCTCGGTGACATGCGGCGTCGGCGTACGGGTTCAATTCAGGATCAGCTTCCCGCGTTTCCTTGCCACATTGCCGGGAGCCGTTCCGATGGATCGTCGGCTTGATGCGACTTTTTTGATCACCCGGATTTGTATCCGCGGAGGAGTTCCAACGCATTTGCTTGTTGGCCGACGACAGAAATCTGGCGGGACAATGAATAATTGTTGACGGAATTACATCCATCATTTATTTGACCCGTCGCCGGCGTGCCCATATTGAAATTGCGGACCCATCCAGTTTGTACAATTCCACTGATCGGTTGTGGATGCTCGATCATCCATACACCGGGAAAAAGTGTGAGGGGGCTGCGCAAAAACAACTTCGCACTTTCCGGCAGGTTCTTTTGGCCGCGGGCGGGCTATGTGCGTCGCTCACGCCTCGCCGGCGGCCAGAACCCCCGCGCCGTAAAATATGAATTTATTTTTGCGCGGCTAAGATCGGTATTTACGCGCCGCGAAAGATACTGTACTATGCCAAATCTCAAATCATGGTTCGCCATTGAGCGGACGATGCAGGAGTGACGCGATGAGCCGATGGGCGGCAATATTGTTATTGGTATTATTTTCAGCGGCAGCGGCTTCACGCGCCCCGGCGGCTACGGTAAAACTGCAAACGGTATCCGCGGCGACACTATCCGCGCGGGCAAACCGCTGGAATGCCGCCATTGCTGGCTTGAGCAATCCCACCTATCAGGCCGTGCACGCGAATTTATTTGTGCGTCTGGACCGGATGTCGAATGTTGAATTTGTGCAGCCAATCTGGCTGCCGGCCCGCAGCGATGAAATTATTTCATTGCCGGTATTCTGCCCATTTCCGCGGCCCGGCAAGAAGGTCACAAATTACACAGCGTGGCTGGCTGACGGTACATCCGGACATATTATCGCCCGGAACAATGGCAGCATGTTCACACCCGCCACACGATACGCCACCATGGCCGTGACAGACGGAAATGATCAGACCACGGCCGACCTGGCGGTTGAGATGCGCAAGCAGGAGGGCCTTTCCTCGGTTATTGCCTACACCGATGGGGCGCATATGCCGTATGTGCCATCGGAATATGATGGCGTATATGCGCTGTTCGCGGCGCAGCGGCACATGAATTTGACCGGTCCGCAAATTAATTCGCTGCGGCGTTGGCTGATATCAGGGGGACAACTCTGGATTCAGGCCCAGAGAGTCAACGGCAGCTTCGGACGAAGATTGTTAGGCTCGGATTGGACCATTGCCAAAGTGGGCCAAACGCGCACCGCAACGCTGCGATTTTCCGGTCCAGGCTTTGGAAAATCCGTGCTTCATTTGAAACGTGCGATTCATTGCGTGTATCTTCTGGCTCCCGGATATGCCACATTGGAAAAAGTGAATTCCTGGCCGGCGGTATTGACGCGCCGGATCGGGCTGGGCCGGGTGTACATCTGCGCGGTCAATGGGCGCGGCTTATTGAACAAAGCCCGGAAGGGCGGGACGGTGCTCTGGCCGATTGTGCGCCGGTTTTATTCCGGCGGCGGATTACGCACCCCCACGCCCCTGCTGAAAGATAATGCCGGATCGCAAATTGGTTACCGGATTTCCGGAAGGATGATTATCGGGGTGGTTCTGGTCGGCCTGACGATGGTTCTGCTGTTGATCGCCTTTGCCCTGGGTCGGAAAGACAAACTGGAACAACTGGCACCGGCGGCTATTGCCTTGGCGGTGGTGGCGGGAATCATTTTAATTATCAACGGGAAGGTGAATCGCGGAAGGGTTAAACTCACGTTGTCCTCTTATCAGATTGCTTCCGCCGCTCCGGACCAGCATTTACTGGCGGTCAGCGGTTTTGCCTCGATTTTTTCACCCAATGCGCAGGCGGCTGAACTGACAACTTCCTCGGCCTTTGAACTTAATCCCAAAACCAGTTTCGCCAAGCAGTCCAATGCCCAGGTAACCGCACAATCGGACCAGAAATTCCGCTGGCGGAATATGCGTCTACCCTCCGGTGCCGCGATTGATATTCCATTTACCAGCACCCATGAAGACCGACTTATTAAACCCGTGATCGGCATATTTGGACCGGCGGGTTTGCAGATTTCCGGCCAGGAATCTGTGCTGTCCGGGTTAAAGGATGCGGCCATTGCGGCCCCGCGCGGAGCCTTGGCACTGGCGCATGGCGGTGCGGGGGAACGTCTGGCCGGCAACGCGGAGATTCTACCCGCCGGTCAATATATCCAATCTTCATTCATGACCCGCAGTCAGCAGCGACATAACACCATTGAATCGCGGCTGTTTACCGCCCATGGCCCGGCTGATCCGATGCTGCTGGGCTGGCCAAATCCCATTTCGCTGATGCACCTGACACATAACCCGGTAACGGCAAATCAAACGCTGCTGATTATTCCGCTGGATATGCAGCCAAGCCCGGCCGGCACACACGTTGAATTGCCCTGGCCGTATTTGCCTTACCGTCTGGTTCCAGGGCCGGGGCAGCATGCGCCTGCTCCGGTGTATAACACCCGCAAGCACAAGTGGCTTAATGACCTTTCATCGCCGGCGCATATTTTTGTGCGATTTGAGTTGCCGCGGCAAATACTACCCGTGAAATTAACCAGCGTCGTTTTAACTGTTAAGCTCAGCGCGCCGGGCCGCCCGGTTTCCATACGGGTTCCAGAAAACGGCCGATGGGTTCGCATTGGTGGCGCAATCAATGGCGGCACGATGGTGTTGCATCTGACGCCGGCCGAGAGCGCCGGCGTTGGCCCGGCCGGCGGCTGGCGATGTGAAATAATAGTTGGCGGAAATATCGACCCCAGCAGTACCTGGCATGTGACGACAATCCGTTTAGCGGCTGCGGGCACGGTACAATAAAGGCAAGGATGAAGTTGCAGGTTCCCCTGAAGACATACAGGAATAATTATGAGTGACGCACCGGTAGTAGAAACAGTGGAATTGACCAAAGTGTACGGCGAGTTTACCGCTCTGGATCATTTGAGCATCCGCCTGGAAAAAGGTCAGATACTCGGTTTCATCGGACCCAATGGAGCCGGGAAAACCACCACGATTAAAATTCTCGTGGGTTTGATCCGTCCCACCAGCGGCAAAGCGTCCATCGGCGGGGTGGATTGCACCGCCGATGCGCGAAAAATCAAGCATCTGGTTGGCTATATGCCTGATACATTCGGGTCTTATGACAACATGCGCGTGCGTGAATATCTGGATTTCTTCGGGGCGGCATTTAAAATTCCGCGTAAACAAAGGCAGGATCGAATCAATGCCTCGCTGGCGATTACCGGCGCTACGCACATGGCGGATTTATATGTTGAAAGCCTTTCCCACGGCATGAAACAGCGCGTGGCCATCGCCCGCACGCTCCTGCATGACCCGCCGGTATTGATTCTGGATGAACCGGCCAATGGCCTGGATCCCGCAGCGCGCGTGGAGATGCGGGAAATTCTTCTCAATCTGGCCCAGCGCGGCAAAACACTGATCGTTACCAGTCACATCCTTCCGGAGTTGGCGCGGATATGCAACATGGTGGCGATTATGACGCACGGCAAATTGCGGGCCTTTGGAACACTGGATCAGATCATGCAACATGTGCGGCATCAACGCATGATCGAAATACAATTGCTTTCAGAAGAAGACGTCTCGCAGGCGGCGGGAATCCTTCGCGAAAGTCTCGACTCATCCGCCAATGTCACCGAAGCGCCGTCTGAAATGATGGTTCGGTTCAACACCACCGGCAATGAGCAGAGTCTTGCCGTGGCCCTGCAGCGCCTGGTTTCCGCGCAGGTGCGCGTGAGCCAATTCCGTGAAATGCAGCAGGACCTGGAAGATGCGTTCCTGTCCGTAACACAACAGGACAAGGCGGAAATCGCAGCCGGGGAGGCCAAGGCGTGAATAACCCCATTGTACGTCGTGAACTGATCGGTGCCTTGCGCAAGGCCAACGTTGCGGCTCTGGAAGTGGCGTGGCTGGCGGTTCTGGCCGCGGTTATTGTGCTGCGCTGGCCGGCGGGCGGCCGGGTGAATCTGGCCGGCACGCAGGCGCAACAGGTGTTAAGCCTGCTGTCGTGGACGATTTTAGTCGGCATGATGCTCGTTGCGCCGGCATTTCCGGCGGCATCGGTGGTGGCGGAAAAGCGCACCGGTACCCTGGCTTTGCTTCTGAATTCGCCGCTCTCACCGGGGGCCATTTATCGCGGCAAACTTATCGGCGCATTGGGATTGCCGATCATCCTCATGCTTCTGACGATTCCCGCCATGACCGCATGTTTTGCCATGGGCGGCGTAAGTCTGGTGCATCAGGTTTTGCCGTTGTATCTGATTTTTATTCTTGTGGCGCTGGAATCGGCGGCTGTGGGGTTGTATGTCAGTATCCGCGCCAATGATGTGGATTCCGCGATCCGCCTGACGTATGCCGTCCTGTTTGTTCTGGATTTGCTGCTGTTGATTCCCTACCGTCTGGTCGCCAGTACGCAGAACCCGACGTTACTGCTGATTGGTCGATGGCTGGCGTCGTTTTCGCCGCTGCCGGCGATGCTGCATGTGTTGGGGTCCAATTCCGTGCATGCCGGCAATTCGGTCAATGGCGGAAGTGCCGTGATCACACGTTTTGCGGTCTGCGCGCTGGTGCTTGGCGGCGTGCTGGGATTGTTGAGCATTCAACGGCTGGGCCAGTGGCTTTTCGACCGTCCGAGAGCCAGCGGCAAGGTTACCGATGATCGCTCCACCAAAGTTCGCGCGTATCGCCGCATTATGTACCTCTGGTTTTTTGATCCACAACGCCGCAGCGGTTTGATCGGCCCGCTGAGCAATCCCGTCATGGTCAAAGAATTTCGCACCAGCCGATTCGGCCGCTCGCATTGGATGATGCGCCTGGTGGGAATCTGTCTTATTGTATCGCTGGGTTTAATGCTGGCCGCAGCATACGGGTCCATAAATTTCCAGTCGCAAACGCTCGGCGAGTTGATGGTCATGTTCCAGGTAACGCTGATTGTACTGATTACACCGAGCTTGTCGGCGGGGCTGATCAGCTCGGAATTGCAGAACAAATCCTGGCAATTGCTGCGGGTAACGCCATTAAGTCCGGCCAGTATAGTAATAGGCAAATTGTTAAGCGTGTGCCGCACGCTGCTGCTGTTGCTGCTGGCCACGCTGCCGGGTTATGCCGTGATGCTGGTTATTGATAAGGGGCAGGCGGACCGTGTGGTCACAGTGCTGATTTCACTGGGATTAATAGCGCTGTTTTGCCTTCTGGTCAGCAGTGCCATCAGCAGTTGGTTCCGCAAAACCGCCCAGGCGACAGCGCTTTCCTACGCGCTTTTGCTGGGACTCTTCGGCGGCACACTGGTATTCTGGGCCGGGCGCGGCACGCTGTTCTCATTAAGCATGGTTGCGGAAATTCTCCGGTTTAATCCACTGGCGGCGGCGTTGGCCACCATTCATGCGCCGGGATTTGCCGATTACAATTTTGTGCTGACCAACTGGTGGTTCATGCTGTCGGTAATGGGTGTTGCCGCGGTTGTTCTGGTATTCCGGACCTGGCGTTTGACCCGGCCCGATTAGTTCCTGCAAATGGTTGATTCGTGATGTCGATCCATACTGATAAAGTGTTGATGAAACAGGCTTTAACCGCCTTGGCCAAACGTTCCAGCCGCGCCATGCCGTATGCCGCGGCGCTACTTCTGGCCGCCGCCGGAGCACAGGCGGCCCCGCCAACCAACGGCATCGGCCAACCGATGCTGCACATCCCCCAACTGCCGCACCTGCACCCGCAAATGACCTACAATCCGCAGCTTATCAAGCTCTGGCAGCAGGCGTTGCAGCAGAATATTCCGGAAGTGATATCCAAAACGTGCGTGTGCATTGACGTGGCGGTGGAAAAAAAAGCGCCTGAAATACAGACATTCATCCCCGCACTGGAACATCTGGCGGTTGCTAAAACAATGCCCATCGGCGTGCGAACTTCAGTGGCCAAAACCCTGGCCACCCTGGCTGATAAACAAACAGAATCCCTTCTGGCCCATCTGGACGCGTCGAATCCCCATGCTTTTGCGCTGGTGGTTGATCCGATTCTGGCGCGATGGCGAAATGCTTCCATGCGAAAAATCTGGTTTTCCCGCTTGACATCGCCGACGACCGCTTTGCAACTTCAAATCTCCGCCGCCAAAGCACTGGAAACGATGCGCGACCGTCAGGCCGGGGCCGAGCTGAAAAAAATTGTTCGCAACACGGACCAAAGCGTGGCACTGCGTGTTGCGGCGGCTAAAGCACTGGCAACATTGCACGCAACGGGCGTTGCGCCGCTGTGTAAAAATCTCCTGAAAACACGGGCGCACGACGTTCTGCGGAGATTGCTGTGCGCGGAGATGCTGTCATCCGCCGGGAGCAACGCGCAACGGAAAATGCTGCTGGCACTCGCTGCGGATTCGAATTCCGCGGTGGCCGCCATGGCTTGGCGCACTTTGATTAAACATGATGTGACGGCATTGCGGCCGCTGACCATGCCCATGAGCCGCAGCGCGGATCCGACCATTCGCCTGCTGGTGGCCCGGGCCTGGCGGCATATCGGTGGGAAAAAGTCAATTGCCGGTCTGGGTCTGACGCTCAATGACCAGCGTCGGCCCATCCGCTGGTATGCGCGGGATGCACTGATTATTCTGGGTTCTCAATCCGGTCGTCGCATGGACGTAATTAAAACGTGTCGATCTATTATTCACGGCTCGGATCCCCTGGCTATTCGACAGGCCTGTCTGGTGCTCGGCAAACTGGACGATAAAGCATCGGCACAGGATTTTCTCTCATTGCTGGCAAATAAAAGTCAGGCGGTGCGACTGGGGGCGGTGGTGGCGCTAAGGCGTATTGCGGTTCGTGACACGCTGCCGATGGTGCTGACATTTGCCCGGAAAACCGCCAAAAATTCACAATTTGCCTCCGCCAATCTCAGTAAACCAGGTGATTATGCGGTGGAACGCGAAGCGGATAATCTGCAACTGTCGCAGGCGTTCCAGTTTTTTGGCCTCATGCACTTCCGGCCGGCGTTACCGGTGATGATTCCATGTATCCCGAAAAATGCGCCCTATGGCGTTCAATCGCGGCAGGCGGCCATCTGGGCGATCGGCATGATTGATAACGGCCAAAGTCATCCACGGTTGGCCAATGAATTGGCCGGTCGTTTGGATGACATGGAAATGCCCATTCCGGAATTTGCCCAGGTGCGCGAAATGTCCGCCATTACACTGGGAAGACTTAAATCCAAAGCTCATCTCACCGACCTGAAAGCCTCATTTAATTCACAGGACATCGGCCCGCTGTCTCTGGCATGCCGGTGGGCCATCGGAAAAATCACCGGCAAAATGCCGCCGCTGCCCCATGCCACAACTATTTTTCAAACCGGATTTCTGGTGCCGCTCTCGCAGCATTAGCATCATGCCGGTTTAACCCTGCGGAGCGCGGCGGAACATGCGATTGCACATCCTCCTGTCCCTGATTCTGCTGATAGTGCTGGCCACTCTGGCGGCCTGCACCAGAAAAGTTGCCATTCAGAGCCGCCGCGGGCCGCGGATTGTCAGTACGGACCCTTCCGCCACGCAGATACTGGTCGAAATTGGTGCCGGCAAGACCATTGTCGGCGTTTCACCATGGGACAAGCCGCTTTTGCCCAAGCCCATGCGCCATTTGCCGGTTGTTGGCGGATACCTGCATCTGGATGAGGAGTTGGTGGTGCGGCTGGCTCCGACAGCGCTGATTATTCAGCAATCCGCGTCGCGCATCGCACCGGGAATCATTTCCATGGCAAGGCAAAACGCCATTCGCGTGGTCAATATTCGCATCAACACATTCCATCAACTTTTTGCCACGACCAGAACCCTGGGGAAAATCAGCGGTTATCAACAACAGGCGGCGGCGGCGATTGGCAAACTGAAATTGGAACTGCACATATTGGCAGAAAACAAGCCCCATAAACCACCGCGTGTGGTATATATGATATCCACCGATCCGATAATGGTGGTCGGTGCGGATAATTTTATGGATCAAGAAATAACCCTTGCCGGCGGAACGAACGTGGCGGAGCGCTGCGGGGATGGATTTCCAACCATTACGCGCGAAACGCTTGTTGAGCTCAATCCGCAGGTGCTGCTGATTTCCGAACCCGGCGGGTTGGCCGCATCCGGCCCCAACGATCCACGTCTGCGGACCTGGTTGAAATTGCCTATCGCCGCCGCCGCCCGCCACCGCGTGGATTTAATAACCTGGCCGCAGGCGCAGATGCTTACACTGCGTGTCGGGAGTCTGATCCGCCGCCTGCGGGCGATTTTGCAGCCCACGTCGCCGTCGGGAGCTGACAAATGAAAGCCATGAATCGATCCAGATTGACGGTTATTACCCTGGCGGCAGTCTTGCTGACGGCGGTCATATTTGTTGTGTGCCTGGCTTTTGGTCCCGGCGTGCCGGGGAAGCACGGCGTTTCCATTGGATTTCCCGGATCAGCCATACTGCAACTGCGCATGACGCGAGTGGCGGCGGCGGCCATTGCCGGTGCGGCGCTGGGCCTGGCGGGCGTGTTGCTGCAGGGATTGTTGCGAAACCCGCTGGCGGACCCCTTTGTTCTCGGCATTTCCAGCGGTTCAACGGTGGGTGTGATGATCTGGATTGTTTTTGGACAGGCTCTGCTGCAAACTTTTGCCGCCGCCGCATGGATAGAAAATCTATTTACCGACGGTCAGACCATTCCGGCTCTGGCGGGCGCCATCGTGGCCACATGGCTGGTTTTTCTGCTGGGACGCCGGCGCGGCGGAATATTGGATCCCATGACACTGATCCTCTCCGGGGTGGTCATCAGTACCATCGGTGGAGCGTTGGTGATGTTGCTGAATAATCTTGTGCCCTACGGTGCCCGGTCCGATATTTTGAATTACATGTTTGGCTACATCAGTGAAGGAACATCGCATACGCTGCTTCTGGCGGCCTTTCTCTGCTTTTTAGCGGCGTGGGCCGGCGCATTGACGCTTGGCGGGGCCATGAACATCGCATCGTTTTCCGATGCCGAAGCCCATAGCCTGGGAATAAACTTACGTTCGCTGCGGCTGTGGACTTTTGCCTGGGCGGCTTTGGCAACCGCCGCTTCCATCACCGTTGCCGGCCCCATCGGTTTTGTAGGCCTGATCTGCCCGCATGTATGCCGCGGAATATTCGGACCCGATCACCGACAACTGTTTATCACCAGCCCCCTGCTGGCGGCGATATTTCTCATGCTTGCCGATACATTCGTCCGCAGCACTGGCGCTTATTTCAACGGTGAATTGCCCGTGGGAGTGATGACCGCGCTGTGCGGCGGCCCATTTTTTCTCTATCTGCTCAAACGCCGGCGAACGTGGATGTAATGAATCCGGATGGTTGACACATACTTATGAATACTGACATTTCCAATTTGTCCTCTCCCCCGTTACCCGGCGGCGTGGTGCTGAGGTCGGAACATGTGAGTTTCCATTACGCTCCGGGCCAGGCCGCCGTTGATAATGTCTCAACGGCATTTTATTCCGGTGAACTCGTCATGATCGTCGGCCCCAACGGCTCCGGTAAATCCACGTTCTTGCGGTTGCTCATGGGGCATATCACGCCGCATGCCGGGACCATCTCGGTTCATGGCCGGAACCTGATACATTTGCATCCGTTGGATCGCGCGGCGTTGTTGTCTTATGTTCCACAAACACCGCATGTCAGTTTTGCCTACAGTGTTCAGGAGATAGTCGCCACGGGAATTTGGGCGCATCAGCGCCGCGCGGCGGGTGGAACACTTCCCGCCGACGATAAATCGGCGATGAATCGCGTGGTGCAAGCCATGTGGGATATGGATGTTCATGCCATGGCGGAGCGCACGTATGATGAACTTTCCGCTGGAGAACGCCAGCGCGTGGCCATTGCCCGCGCCCTGGCGCAGGACGCGCCGATCGTGCTGCTGGATGAACCCACGGCGGCGTTGGACATCCGGCATCAATTGGAATTATTGGATCAATTGAAAGCCCTGGCGCACAACAGGCAAAAAACCGTCATCTGGGTCACCCATGATTTAAACCAGGCCCGAACCCATGCGGACCGCGTTGTCATGATGCACGAAGGCAAACTGGCGGCGCAGGGCAAGCCGGATCAAGTCCTGACTCCGGAAATTTTGCAGCCGATTTACCATGTTCAAGTCATCCTGCGCGATACGCAACTGGTCTTTTCCCGTTTCACCACCCGTTGAGCATATTTATCCGTTCTTTTATTCAACTTTTCAATGAGTTATGCCGTTGTAAATACTGCACGGCGATGAGAGATGCGTGCCTGTCCGATAATTATTGGTCCGAGGAAGTTGCTGAAACATGTCCGTTGTCATACAAGAGCGTCCGGAAATTCACCAGCTATTGCCACCAGCGCCGGAGCAGTCTTTGGCGGGCTGGATATCCGCGATGAGCCGGGCGTTGGATATGGCCGAGGGGCTTCCGGCGGGCCATTGCCGCCGCGCCTGCTGGATCGCCATGCACATTGCCGACCGCATGGCCCTTGACGCCGCCCAACGCGCGGATTTGTATTACACCGTGTTGCTTAAAGACATCGGCTGCACCAGCAATGCGGCGCGTTTATTTGAAATTTACAGCGCGGATGATCTGCAGTTGAAAGCTGATTTTCATTCGGTGGATTCCCAGAATTGGGTGCAACTGCTGCGCTACGTAGCCGGACATGTAACACCCCATGCGCCGGTGCGGCAACGCCTGGCCCGGCTGATCTGGATCGCGCGCCGCGGAAAGGCCCTGCAGAGGGAGTTAATTATCGACCGCTGCGAACGCGGCGCGGCACTGGCGGGCCGCATGGGTTTATCGGCTTCCGTGGCCGACGCGATTATGTCCCTTGATGAACATTTCAATGGCCGCGGAAATCCCAATCACCTTGCCGCCGCGCAGATTCCAATATTGAGCCGCATTGCCCTGGCGGCCCAAATTGCCGAAGTATTTTATTCATCCGCGGGACCCGCGCAAGCCACGCGACAAGTTTGTAATCGCAGCGGGACAACCCTGGATCCCGGCGTGGTGCGCGCATTTCTTTCGGTGTCCGCGGATGGTGAATTCTGGAAAACTCTGGAAAGGCCGGACCTTCCAATGATGCTTGAGGATATATTTCCTCCCGGCCGGGATCAGATGATGGACACGGCGCAACTGACCAGCGCCCTGGAAGTGCTAGCGGATGTTCTGGATGCTAAAAGTCCCGCCCTGAAAGGCCATAGCCGTCGAGTTGGCCGGATCGCGCAGGCCATGGCCGAGCACATGAATTTATCTTCCGTTATGACGCGCAATACGTATCACGCCGCTCTGCTGCATGACATCGGCAAGCTTGCGATCAGTAACGCGATTCTGGATAAACCGCAATCCTGGAACACTTCAGATATCCTGATCTATCGCCGCCACGTCGCATTATCGGTGGATATTATCAGCGGATTGCCGATGCTGGCACCGCTTGTGCCGATGGTCGCCATGCACCATGAACGCCTTGACGGCACAGGATTTCCCAATCATCTCACAGCGGACATGATACCGCTGGGTGCCCGAATGATCGCGGTTGCCGATGCGTATGATCATCTTTGCCGCAACAATCCGCAAATGCCGCCATCACGGATTATGTCGATGCTCAAACAGGATGCCGGATTGGACCAAAATGCGGTCGCGGCGCTGGGCGATGCCGCGGTAGAGGCGGCCAATACGCACTCCGCCGCGTGTGATGAGCCTTCCGGACGGCAAATGTAACATCGAAGAATCGGGCAAGCATCATGTCAACAACCCAACACATCCGCACAAGCCACGGAGCGGGCGATGTAAAATCTGCAGTCCACCACGCGCCGGTTTCAAGCGCTTTACACACGCGGGTATGTGCCGGCGAGTTAATCCGATGGCGTTGCAATGTGATCTCCGGTGGTTACGGCGCGGAATAGTTCTGACACAGCCTTTTCAAACCGCCTGAATGAGCGCATCTCACGCTCCCGAACCTGGCCTAAATCAACACACGCAGCAAGCCGCTGTTGGTCGACAGCCGGTTTGTATCCGTGGTGCATGTTGCCTGCTAGCCAGCCTTTGGCATCGCGCGGGGCTTCCTCAAGATTTGTGGCGGGTACTGCCGCGGAACGCATTACCAGGGGCTGCCCGGTTCGGTCGCCGGCCTTTAAGGATTCGGCACCGGCGATGAACCATGACTCCATTTCCTGTCGAGCGATAACGACCGCCAGCGAAAATATCCTGCCGGCACCACAACTTCGCGCCAGGGACACGAGATTACCCGCGACCGTTCCAGCGCACAGCGGAGGCCGTCCAAGGCCGGATGGTCGGTCGCCGTCCAAAAGCAGCAATACGCCGGCAGCACCTTTTTGACGGGCGAAATTCAGCGTTGACTTCCACTTCTTGCCGTCGTCCTTCAAAAGCCCTTGCAGATGGCCCACGCGCCAGGCGGTACAGATTTGAACATTGAGCTCAACATCACCTTGTGGTGCCAGTCGCCGCATCAGTGTTGGTAGCGATTTTTCCTCTCCCTGGCCCTCGCCTAAGGGAATGATGAGTCTATTGACCGGCGACATCATTTCTATGCTGGCTCCGGCGTCCCTGGATCGGCAACAGTTAAAAACTCCCCCGGCGTCAGCAACCCCTCTTTGATGGCCAGAAGATCATCCGCCGCAAGCGGCGAGATATCCGTGCCGCGGTCGGAGAATTTGACCCAGCGAATCGCTTCGCCCGGGAAAGCATCGAGAAGTTGCGGGCTGTGCGTGGTGAGGATGAATTGGGTGCCCAATTTTTCATTGGCGGATTTAATGTGATCCGCCAGCAGTGAAAGCGCCCCCGGAAAGATACCTTTTTCCGGCTCTTCGAAGATAACAACCTGTTGTGTGGGATTCTGGTATATGGCGATCATTTGCGCCAGGAATCGCCTGAATCCCTCGGACTGTTGCGATAAACCAATGGATGCCACCGAATCACCAAGCTTGAACGAAGCGCCGATTTTCTCACCGGAAAACGGATTGACCGTCACGCCGATGAGCGCCGCTGTAAGGATTTTCAGTGATGCCTCGATCTCCCGCCAATTTCCCAGCGACTGGATGCTTCCCAAAATCCCGTCAATGATTCTGAAAGCATTCGATCCGTCCTTGTTAAGGGCCTCCGCGCCGGTTGGAGCCGGCTGGCTATTGGTGGCCAGTACGTTTCCGGGAAAATCATAGCAGCGAATCGCCTTAACCAGGCTCACGTAGGCAACATTGACCTCCGGCAACCCGGTAAGCCAGCCGAGCATAACGGATCCCAGGCTCCCCGTCGTGGCAAGGTCGGGCTTTGTGACCCAGTTGCCCGCCCGCTGATGAAACAAGACCCGGCCATTATGAGTGAGACTCTCATCAGCAACGCGTCCGTTGGGGAATTGCAGCGCCAGGCCATAATTAAAATCCCCACTGAAAGCTGGTACCTGAAAATGTAATTCAAACCCAACGTGAAATTCATGGCCCTTCAAATTGGCGGGGCGGATTCTGTCCCAACCCCCGAAGTTCACAGTTGATTCCACAAGATTCTGCGGGTGGCTCCCATGTTCAATGGCGCTGGACAGAAAGGCCATGGCGTCTACAAAATTGCTTTTGCCGGTTCCACTGCGCCCAGCCAGCACCGTAATGGGAGCAAGTTCGACGTTGACATCGAGCAGGCTCCTGAAATTCTTGATGGCAATTTTCTTGATCATGTTCAGTCCCGAGCCGCACTGTACCCAACCAATTGGCTCATAAAAGCCATTGTACTGGCTTGAGTTCATTCGCGAAAGACGGTTTGATCCGGAAGCTCATCGCGAGCTGGTTTCAAGGGCTATACGCACGCTGTCAGGAGCTTCGCCGCAATGCGGCGGTGCTAGTTCATCTCATGCGGTTATGGGCGTACATGCGGGGCGTTACACGCCAATGAGCGATTCGGCATTATTTTCCTGCTCTGAATGCAGCATGCGATCAGCTGGGCCATTGGCGAAGCTTGGAGCACTTTGGCCGAGGACAAGCTTCGGAGATGGTGCCGCATCCGGAAGGGATTCCATGCCGGCTTCTTCCAGAGATTTACCGGCCGGTTCCTTGATGCACAATGCCGTGAGTATCAACCCGACAACGGACATGCCCGCAGAAAGCAACATGCCGCCGCCAAAGCCCACTTTCGCGAGAATTCCGTTGAGGAATAGAACACCGAGAAATGCGCCAAATTTGGCAATGCCTGATGAAATGCCGTGGCCCGTGGTCCGCAAATTTACCGGGAACAATTCAGCCGCCAGTACAAAGGTGGTGACATTGGGTCCGAATTCGGAAAAGAAATAGCTTAAACCGAAAACGGTGATAAACGCGGCGGCGTTATGCGCCAGTGCCGGGATGAGTCCCAGTGTAAGGAACATCAGGGCCATAAGCGCAAAGCCCATCATCTGAATGAATTTACGCCCCAGCTTATCGCTGAACATGAAAGCACAAACGTAACCGGGCACCGCGAACAATCCAAATATAATCACGTTCCACGCCACGGTGGTAATCATGGACGCGTGCGGCGCAACGGAATTAATAATCGCCGGCATGCCGATGGTGTTGCCATAATATGCGTAGTCAAATACAAACCAGCAACCTGCGGTGCCCAAGAGAGTCAGGGCGTACTTACTTAACGGCTCGCGGACGACATTGGTTGTTGTGCCGCCGGAACGGGCCAGACCGTCGGTGTAGTTTGCCATGTCAGCGGCCGCCTGGGCGGTTTTCCCTTTGGCGCGGGCTTGCCATCGCGGTGATTCCGGCATCGCCCGGCGCAACAGAATCACTCCCGCCGCCGGCAACGCGCCGATCCCCAGCGCAATTCGCCATGCCAGATCATGATTAACACCGGCCGCCAAAAGTGTGAGAATTACAATCGGGCCGGCCAGAAAGCCCAGCGCCTGACAAGAAAACACCATGCCCACCATCTTGCCACGGTCCTGGCGGTTGGCGTATTCACTCATAATAACCGCGGAAAGCGGATAATCTCCGCCGATTCCCACGCCCATAACCACCCGCCAGGCCACGAGTTGCCAGACTCCAAATGAAAATGCGCTTCCCAATGCGCCAATGGTCATCAGGATGGCTTCCAAGCCGTAAACACTTTTCCGTCCAATGCGATCAGCCAACGTTCCGAACAAAATAGCGCCGACAAAGGTTGCAAACAACGAAGATGATGTGATCAGTCCAATCTCGGTTGGGCCGGCCTTCCAGCTTTCATTGGCCAAACCAATGGCTGTGCCGATTACCGCCAGATCATAGGCTGATGTGAAAAAGCCCATGCCGGCGGTGATGATCGCGCGGAGGTGAAAGCCGCTGAATTTTACTTCATTCAGCGCCTCGGTTACCTCTCGGGCATGCACGGTATTGTTTACTGCGGCTGCCATGATGTACTTCTCCGCGTCAAAAAAGCATCTGAATCAGGGCGTATTAAACAACCATACGCCGGAACTTCTCCTGATGCTTGCTAGATACTATAGAAAGCTTAACCATATCTTAGTATTAGCATTGTGTTAAGATTGTGTTAAGATTTTATTCGTTAATAGGAAACTATTGTGCGCTACAGCGAAATATCGCTAAAAACGGTGCAATTTCGGGTCAACAAGCGGTGGAGCGCGTAAATGCCGCATCAATTTTGTATCGGCTCGTCGGCCAATGTAACTGTCCACAGCCCAGCCACTCATATCGCCGGTTCCAAATTCTACCAAAGAAACCTTTTGAACCTCCGATCGCCTGATGCCGAAGCATCATGATGGTTGTTCGCAGGATGACGTGCGATGCTTAAACATGATTCTCGATTGTCACAATCTGTTTCTAAACAGCAAAAGACCCGGGAGGGGGGAGAAAAAGCAGCTCCGTCCAAGGATTTGAGGGGTTCCCGGTTCCATTCTCTGAATTCCGCGAACCAGGTGCTCAATTCTAAACCCCGCCGCTCTGCTTATCCCGCGGGGTGTGCGGCTACAGCATGGGCAATTGGATTTGACCGGCACGACCGGCGGTCCCGAGATATCGGGAACCGCGGCGCTGCGCGGCGATCCGCGATCGGTTTGAATTTGCACACCTTTTTTGAGGACCTATTATGAAAGTTAAATTTCTCAAGGATTATCTGGGGCAGAAAAAAGATTCAATTGTTGATCTGCCGGAAGATCAGGCCAAGGCCGCGGTGGATACGGCCGTAGCCGAGGCGGTGGTCACGGAAATTAAAGACCTTGATGAGGCCGTGGCGGGCATTCAAAAAGCCATGACCGAGCAATTAGAGGCGGCAGCGCAAAAAATCACCACCCGCGTGATTGATCAGGTGTCGCGCGGCTTAAAGGGCGTGCGGCCGACACTGGTAATCGGCCCGGACCGGGAGGACCTGGACCCCACGGGCGGCTTCAAAAATCTGGGCGATTTTGCCCAGAGCGTCCGCCGGCATTTCATGCACAAGGCCAGTGACGAGCGCATCAAACGCATGATTGCCAAAGCCGATGGCATGGATGAAAGCGTCCTGGCCGACGGCGGAGCATTGGTTCCAACGGAATATGCCAATCAATTGTACCGCGATGTTCTGGCGGAATCGGTGCTGTTTGATAAAGCCCGAAAATATCCCATCAACATCGGCAATTCACTGTTTATACCGGTGCGGCAAATATCCACGCTGGGACAGACCAGTGCCGCCGGAGCCTCGCTGGGAACGTGGCTCAACAGTGACGGCGTGGGCATTACACCGCAGAAACCGGTTTACAACCGGGTGCAGATGACGCTGAATCGCTGGGGAACGCTGTTGCCGGTAACCGACGACTTGCTCCAGGATAATAATGTGGCATTGTCCAATTTCATTTTTGATGAAGGCGGCATCGCCCTGGCCTGGGATTTGAATCAGGCCTTTATCAGCGGATTCGGCGCTGGAAGCGGCCAACCGCAGGGAATTCTGCAAAGCGGGGCGCTGATAACCGCCGCGGCGGACGTCAATCAACCGGGATTTACCATCAGCTACAGCAATCTGGTGAATATGAAGAGCCGGCTCTGGACCATCCGCCCAGGTGACACCAGCGGCGTTGTCTGGATTGCCCATCCGGATGCCGAAGCGCAGTTTGAACAGCTCAAGGACGCTTCGGGCCGGAATTTGTATTTTGCGGCGGGAACCATTCAGCAATCGCCGGAACCACGGCTCTTCGGCATACCGGTGGTTTACAGCTTCCATTGTTCCGCGGTGGGCACGCCGGGTGAT
>JAJYZY010000029.1 GCA_021799715.1 Planctomycetota bacterium
CTTTCCGCCGCACAGGTGATTGTCTCATTTGATCAGGATTTTTTCGTCGGCGATCCGCTGGCGGTGAAACTCAGCCGCGATTTTGCCAAAGCGCGGCAATTAACCAATCCGGAAAACGGCCAAAGCGCCACGTCCATGAATCGGCTTTATGTCGTGGAATCGACTTTTACCATGACCGGTTCCATGGCTGAAAATGCCCGGCATCGCATCCCGGTGCCCGCCAAGGATGTCCCTGCGGTTGCCTGCCTGTTGGCGGCTGAACTCAAAAAGCAGGGTCTGGTGCTGGGCGTGGAAATTCCGACGCCGGGAAATGTGAATATCGGCGACGGAAGCCGGACTTTGGAAGTTCTGGCCGCCGATCTGCTGGCCAACAAGGGCCGCTCGGTGCTCGTGGCCGGTGCCAATCAACCGGCTGAATTGCACGCCTTAATCGCCGCCATTAATGACGCCCTGGGCAATACCGGCCGCACCGTGACGTATTACCCGGTGATGAATCCGAACCGTCCCACGCATCTGGCCGCCATTGAGTCACTGGCCGCTGCGATTAAGAAGAAGGAAATTTCCGCTCTGTTAATTCTCGGCGGAAATCCGGTGTATACGGCCCCGGCTGATATTGATTTTGCTGAACTCCTTAAGAGTGTGCCGCTGACGGTGCATCTGGCCAATTATGTCGATGAAACATCGGATGTATGCACGTGGCATTTGCCCGAATGTCATTATCTGGAAAACTGGGGAGATGCCCGGACATTTGATATGTCCGTAAGCATTGTTCAACCGCTGATTCAACCCATTTTCGGTGGACGCAGCGCGGTGGAAGTTATGGCGATTGCCATTCAAGACCCGTTACAAAAAGCCTACGACATTGTGCAGCGCACCTTGGCCATTAAAGCCTCGGATTGGCGGTGGAAAAAAGCGCTGTTTGACGGCTATGTGGAAAAAACCGCATGGCAGCCGCTGCATTTAAGTGTATCCGCCGGAAATCTCAACGGTGCCCTGGCCGAATTGATCGCCAAAAATGCAAAAGTAACGCTGGATCACAAAAATCTGGAAGTGGTATTCCGCACGGATTCCAAAGTATTTGACGGGCGCTTTGCCAACAATGGCTGGCTGCAGGAACTGCCGGACCCGATGACCCGCCTGACGTGGGATAATGCGGCGTTGATTAATCCCAAAACCGGTCTGGCCATGGGCTTGAACCGTCACAAGAGCCAGATTATCCGCCTGAAAGTCGGCGGACGCGAACTGGACATCGCGACTTACATGATGCCGGGCCAACCGGAAAATTCCATTTCCATCGCCCTGGGCTATGGCCGCACGCACAGCGGAAACGTCGGCAACGGCGCCGGCTTTAATGCCGGCGCATTGCGTACAACGGCCGCGATGAACATGCTTTCCGGCGTAACGCTGGAAAACACCGGGAAAACGTATGAATTGGCCACCACGCAGGATCATTTTGTCATCAGCACCATCGGCGAACGCGCCATCGCCGCCCGCGTGCCGGATCTCATTCATCAGGGGACGTTTGCGGAATTCCAGAAAGACCCCGCAATGGGCCACAAAAAATCAACCGCGGTTTCCCTGTGGGATGAACATCATTATGACACCGGTTATCAGTGGGGCATGGCGGTAGACCTGACCACGTGCGTAGGCTGCTCGAGCTGCGTGATTGCCTGCCAGGCGGAAAACAATATCCCCATTGTCGGCAAAGAACAGGTGCTTAAAGGCCGGGAAATGCAGTGGATGCGCATCGACCGCTATTTCCGCGGGCCGGAATCTGAAAATCCGCAGGCGGTTCATGAGCCGATTCTCTGCATGCAATGTGAAAACGCGCCGTGTGAGGCGGTCTGCCCGGTGGGGGCCACCAGCCACAGCGCGGATGGCTTGAATATGATGACGTACAACCGCTGCATTGGCACGCGGTATTGCGCCAACAACTGTCCGTACAAAGTTCGCCGCTTCAATTTCTTAGATTACAACAGCGGCACGTTGAATAATCTGTATACGCCCAATATCCTGCGTTCGGAAATGAATCCGCTGGTGGCATTGCAGAAAAATCCGCAGGTTTCCATCCGTGTGCGCGGCGTGATGGAAAAGTGCACCTATTGCGTGCAGCGAATTGAAACCGCACGGGTTGTGGCGGAACGGCAGAATCGACGAATTCGTGACGGGGAAATCACTCCGGCCTGCGCCCAGGCGTGCCCGACACAGGCGCTGGTGTTTGGGGACATCCGGGATAAAACCAGTCGCGTGGCGAAGCTCATGAAGCAGGATCGGATGTACGGCATTCTGAATAAGGAACTGTACACCAAGCCGCGGACGCGCTATTTGCCAAAGGTTTGGAACCCCAATCCGGCATTGCCGGAGGAACCGCTTTCGCCGAAGGGATTAATGTAACCGGGGGGCCGGAAGTGGTTTCCGGTTGGCCCAAGTTGACAAAGCTTTGTGATGATTTGGAAATAATTTCATGGCATCGGTGACAACAACCCAAGTTCCCGGCATGACCGGCGATTTTGACAACACGCAGGATGACGGCGTAAGTAAAGCGCCTCTGGTGCTTGGCGAAGCGACATTCCATGAAGTCACGCGAAAAATTTGCCGCGTAGCGGAAGCCCCGCGCGCCCCAAAGGCCTGGTATGTGGCATTTGCGATTTCCACGGCATTGGTTGGGGTGCTCGGTGCGATGGTCACCTACGCGGTGTTCACCGGTGTCGGCGTGTGGGGCAATAATTCGCCGGTTTTCTGGGGCTTTCCCATTATTAATTTTGTGTTCTGGGTGGGCTTGGCGCACGCCGGAACATTTATTTCCGCCATTCTGCTGCTTTTCAGGCAAAAATGGCGTACCGGTATTAACCGTTTTGCCGAAGCGACAACAGTATTTGCAGTTGTTTGCGCCGGCTTGTTTCCTGGTATCCACGTCGGCCGGCCATGGTTTGCCTACTGGATGGCTCCGGTACCCAATGCCATGGGCGTGTGGCCGAATTTCTACAGCCCGCTGCTATGGGACGCCCTCGCGGTGTTCACTTACACCAACGTATCGTTGCTGTTCTGGTATGTCGGGATGATTCCCGATCTGGCAACTTTCCGCGATCGATCCAAGTCGCGAATTCGCCATACCATTTACGGAATTCTCGCCATGGGCTGGCGCGGCTCGGCCAAACATTGGCAACTCTACGAACGCACCATTCTTATTCTTGCCGGTCTGGCAACCGCCCTGGTTCTGGGTGTCAGTTCCACCGTCAGTACGGATTTCGCGGTGTCGCAGCTTCCCGGCTGGCATGAAACAATTTTCCCGCCATATTTCACCGTCGGGGCTATTTTCAGCGGATTCGCCCTGGTGCTGGCGCTGGCCATCCCGGCGCGGGAATTGTTCGGTCTTAAAGATTTAATCACCAAGCGACATCTGGATAATCTGGCCAAAATCACGCTGGTGATGGGGTCGATTGTCACCTACATTTACATGATGGAATTTTTCATCGCGTACTACAGCGGCAATGGTTACGAACAGTTCGCCTATCTCACGCGGATCATGGGGCCATACTGGCGCATGGGCTGGTTGATTCTGTTCTGCAATTGCGTAGTTCCGCAGATATTCTGGTTCAAGTTTGCCCGCACCACATGGTGGCTGGCCCTGCCCGCCGCGATATTGTGCCTGGTCGGCATGTGGAGTGAACGATTCGTCATTATCATCACGGTTCTGAATCGTGATTTTCTGCCCAGCGCCTGGCATAATTATGCTCCGACATGGGTGGACTGGCTGACGTTTGCCGGCAGTATCGGCTTGTTTTTTACCCTGTTTCTTTTGTTCTGCCGATTCCTGCCCATGATTGCAATGTCGGAAGTGAAAAGTATTCTCCCGCAGGCCGAAGGCCATGTGCATGATGAATCAGCGGCACAAGGGGCGGGTCATTAAGATTATCAGATTGGTTGTCTGATTGTAGTGAGATGGTTGTTATGAGTACCGCACAAAAAATGGAACCGGTGGCCGGGGAACCGAAGATGTATGGCCTGCTGGCTGAATTCCACGATGTGCAGACGTTGCTGGATGCGGCCGTGGCTCTGCGCAAAGCCGGCTACAAGAAATGGGATTGCTACACGCCTTTTCCAGTGCATGGAATGGACAAGGCCATGGGTATCAGGCCGTCGATCCTGCCATGGATCGCCCTGGCCGGGGCGCTTGGCGGCATATTCACCATTCTGGCTCTGGCTCCATTGTGCAATGCCTTTCTCTATCCGCTGATATTGTCCGGCAAGCCTTACTGGGGCATGCCCGGCCACATTCCCATGGCCTTTGCATTGGGCATCCTGGGCGGGACGGTGTTTGTCGTCCACGGCTTATTTGTACTGGCCAGATTGCCGCAGTTTTATCATCCGTTGTTCGCCACGGAACGCTTCCGCCGTGTGACGGATGACGGAATGTTTATTGCCGTTGAAGCCACGGATCCGTCTTATAGTCCATCGGCCACCACACAATTGCTGAAAAAACTTGGTGCCGCCGCGGTTGAAGAAGTCAGGGATTAATGCGATGAAAGCCAGAACAAGAAATTTCTACATCATTGGCGATCTGGTGCTTTTGGCCCTGATTCCATTTGGAATTATTGCCGTGCGCCGCTACTCGTATTCCACGACACCGCGCTTTGCGATTATTCAGGATATGGACCGCATGCCGTACCTGAAGCCGCAGCGGCGCAGTCCGGTATTCGCCGATGACCGGGGCATGCGTCCCCATATCGCCGGTACCATGGCGCAACAGGATTTCACCTTTGTTAATATGGCTGAAGCTAGAGCCTATCCCGGCAACTGGAAAAAAGACCACGTAACGATTCGCACGGGTTCACAATATGACCGCATCATGCTCGGACAAAAGCTTGTGAATGGCCAGGGGCAATTCATAACCAAAATTCCCATTCCCGTCACCCGGCGGCTGGTTTTGCGCGGTCAGAAAGAATTTGATATTTTCTGTACGCCCTGCCACGGCTTTAACGGCATGGGTAACGGCACGGTCAATCAATATGTCAATAAACTTCGCGCCGCCGGCTCGCCGGACGCGGGCACATGGGTGCAGCCGTCCGACCTGACGGGACCGGGTGTTCAATTCATGCCCGACGGCGGGATATTCAACGTGATTACCAACGGCATTGCTGTTATGGCGGCATATAAAGATCAGGTCCCCGTTGTGGACCGTTGGGCCATTGTGGCGTATGTCCGGGCATTGCAGCTTTCGCAGAAGAAAGTTGCCGTGAATCGGCTGCCGAAGTCCGTGCGAAGCAGGCTCAAGTAATTGGAGCGTGAAAAACGTGTCAAATAAAATCATACAACTCGGGCCGAAGGATCAGTTCTATCTGGATGAACTGGGTGCTCCTATTATCAGCGGTGGGCTGATCGCCGGTATTCTGTCGCTGGCAACCGCCGCGGGCCTGGGAGCGGCCATGAACGACGGCTGGCGTCAGTTTCTGTTCAGCTATTTAACCGCGTGGCTGTTGTTTTTTGTCATTTCGGCCAGTGCACTGTTTTTTGTGCTGGGCCATCACTTATTCCGCGCCTCGTGGAGCGTGGTGGTTCGCCGTCTGGCCGAAGCTATGAGCTGCAATTTTATTCCGCTGTTGGTGCTGACCATTCCGCTGCTGCTGGGATTTGATAAGATATTTATTTGGACGCATCCGCATTATGTTCAATCAGATATGAATCTGGTCAACAAGGCAAGTTATCTCAATGTGCCATTTTTCATGATCCGCAGCGCGATTTACTTTGCGTTTCTGATCGGATTAAGTCTCTATTTCCGCAATATGTCCATTGCCCAGGATCAGGATGGCAGCGTACCGCGGATGCTGCGACTGCAAAAACATGCGGGCTGGGGTTTTCTCGCGGTGTTCTGGATCATGAACTTTGCCGGTGTGGATTACGTCATGTCCCTGCAGCCCAAGTGGCTAAGCTACATGGCACCGGGCTTCTTCTTTTCGGGCGTGGGTATGGCGGTGTACGCCGTGTTGCCGTTGGTGGCCATGTGGCTGCAACGCCGGGGAAAGCTGGCAAATTCCATCACGGTGGAACATTATCATGATCTGGGCAAGTGGCTGTATGGCTGGGCCATGTTCTGGGCCTATCTCGGTTTTGCGCAGTACATGCTGATCTGGTACGCCAATGTCCCCAAAGAGACAACCTTCTTTCTGTTTCGAACCATCGGGCCATGGATGTACATCACCATTGCGCTGTTGTTCGGCCACTTTATTGTGCCGTTCTTCGGACTCATGTCACGGCATGTGAAGCGCCACAAAGGCCTGTTGGCGTTCTGGTGCCTGTGGTTGCTGTTTTTTGCCTACGTTGATCTTTTCTGGCAGGTGCAGCCACTGGTGTGGGTAAACACCCACGCTGGTTTGACCGCGGTGGCGAATAACCATGATCCGTACAAGCTGCTGGGTGCGGTGGAAAAAATTGTTTACAATCCCCTGAAGCCCATGTCTCTGGCGCTCGATGCCCTGTGCTTGGTCGGTATCGGCGGCCTGTGGGTTGCGCACACGTTCTATCTGCTGCGCCGCAGCGCGTTAATGCCCATTCGCGATCCGAAGCTTGCGGAAGGTTTGGTTCTGGAAAATATTTGAGGTTTACTTATGAGCAACAATCCATACGACAACCAGCACAATTCCCCACCGGAGCATGTTGATCATCCGCTGCGCCCGGAAGTTGGCGCCCATGCCCAGAAAGATGATGTGGATTCCCGGACAATTTTACTGGCGGGATCGTTTCTGGCATTGTTTGTTGTGGTATTGGTGCTTGCGGTTATCGCCTTTTTCCACCACTATCGCCATGTTCTGGAAGCCCGAAAAGAAGCCACCGTCAGCGCCTGGTCCGCGGCCATCCATAAGCGGCAAATCGCATCGATTCAGCCGCATTGGGTGGGGCAGGACCACAAACAGGCCACCGTCGGTATTGAACTGGCGGAGGATATGGTCGTAGCACAATACACTCCCCATGCCAAGCCGATACTTCTGCCCGCCTCGCCGGAATCAGCCGCCGCCGGTTCCCCGGCCGCCGCTGTCCCGCTGCATGTGCTGGGAGCCAAGTTGTACGCGAGCCTTGGCTGTATTGCCTGTCATACGGTTAATGGCAATCCTGGTGTTGGTCCGAGCTGGAAGAATCTTGCGGGCTATCCGCAGAAGCTCACAACCGGGAAAACGGTGATAGCGGATTATAAATTCCTGCGTACCATGATACTTCATCCCGGTACGCTGCTGGTGCAGGGTGCTCCCGCGGGAGTCATGCCGGCAACTTACGGGCCTATGTTATCCGGCCCCAAGCATCCGCACGAAACCAAGCTTAATGCGATTATCTGGTACATCAATACCCTTAGTAATCGGAGCAGCAAGGCTACGCAGCCGCCGGTGCCCGATAATCCGGCAAAATAGCCGCGCCGCCCCGGGTGGAAGCAATGGGCATCATGTATTCGGCAGTTGGCTTCGGGCGAAAGCTGCTGCCCACGGGTTGGATGAGGCTGGTTTTGTGCCATGATTTGCCATGGATATGTTTTCGTATCCATGAAAACGGCGTAATCTGTGGTGATTGCTCGCATCGCCCCAAAGCGATTGCTATAATTGACGGAGGTTGTGGTGGCACCGCTGGGCGAACTCTCGGTGCTGAAATGCCCGGCTCAATGCAGTGGGCGTTAGCGAAAGAATGGTTTGGTCATGAGCGTGTTTTACAAAACGCGAAAAACAATTAGTCCATCCCTGCGACATGTTGCCGCCGGCGGAATGGTAATGGTTGCGGCGTTGCTCATGTTGTTTTCAACCGGTACCGTTTCAGCCAATGCCTTTGAAAATCTGCAAACCGCTTCTCAGCAATCACGCGATGCCATTGATGCTGGCATCACGCCACATCCGGGAGCCAAAATTCCGTTAGGCCTTGAATTTGTTAATTCCCATCATCAGCAGGTCCGTCTTAGTGATTATTTTCACAAGGGCCGCCCGGTCATTCTGGATTTTGTCTATTTCCGATGCCCGGGTGTTTGCCCGTTTGTGGAAATGGGATTGATGCACTCAATTGAAAAAATGTCCGCAAAACTCGGCACGGACTATGATGTCATCACCATCAGTTTCGATCCTACCGACACTCCCGCGGTTGCGGCGGATAAAAAGGCGGGCTATATCGCCGTGGCCTCGCCCAAGTTTAAGAAATTGCTGGCAGCCCACTGGCACTTCCTTACTGGTAAACAATCCGCGATAAGCGCCATAACCAACGCGGTTGGATTTCATTACGTGTTTTATCCGGCTTCGCATACTTACAACCACGCGGCGGCCATTTATATTTGCACCCCCGGCGGCCGCCTGGCGAATTATTTTTATGGCATTCATTACAATCCCGATGATCTGCGGCTGGCTTTAGTGGCCGCCGGCAACAAGAAGATTACCAATGTCTTTGACCAGATTTTGCTGTTGTGCTGCCAATTTGATCCGTACACGGGAAAGTACACAGCCATTGCGCGGCGCGTGATGCTTCTGGGCGGAGTGGGCGTGGTGATCAGCCTGGGGGCTTTTCTCGGCAGCATGGTCTGGTGGGAACGTAAACATCGTAAGAAAATTTCCGACAAAACAGGGAAGGTTTAGAAGCTTATGGGCGTGACAATGATTTCACAGATGCTTGGCCACATGGATTTCCCCCGCGTTATCGCGGCGCTTTGGTTGCCCCATGGTGAATCCACGTTCAGCCCCGGTGTGCAGTTTCTGTGGGATTTCTGGTATTGGATTTCCGTATTCTTCACCGTGTTGATTGTGGGCCTGGTGGTCTATTTTTCCATTCGCTACCGCCACACCAAAGACCGCACCATCGCCGAGGACTCCCCTTCGCACAACAATCCGCTGGAAATAACCTGGACGGTTATACCTTTGATCATCGTCATGGTCATATTTGCCCTGGGCTTCAAAGATTACATGAACATGGATTCCCCGCCCGCGAACAGTTACAACATCCATGTCATTGCCCAGAAGTGGAGCTGGACATTTATCTATGAAAATGGTGCCATCAGCAACACGCTGTATCTTCCGGTGAACCGACCGGTCAAGTTGAACATGACCTCCAAAGACGTGCTGCACGGATTTTGGATTCCCGATCTTTCCATTCAACGTGATGTTGTGCCGGGGCGGGTCATGACCACTTGGGTTCAAGCCACGCACCCGGGTAAATATATTCTGCAGTGCGCCGAGTATTGCGGCGACGGCCATTCGGAAATGCGGGCCAATGTTGTGGCTGAACCCTATCCGAAATTTCAACAGCAGATTCTGGCCGCCGCCAATATTTTTGAGGAAAATGGCAAGCCCTTGCCGCTCGCAACCGTCGGTAAAAAGCTCTATGTCACACTGGGCTGCCTGGGCTGCCACTCCGTTGATGGCTCGAAAGGCACCGGCCCGTCCTGGAAAAATCTGGCCGGCTCCAAAGAAGTTCTCGCCAATGGTCAGAGCGTGTCCGTGGATTATGCGTTTCTAAAAACCATGATTACGCATCCTGGCCGCGTGTTGATTAAAGGATTTCCCGCCGGCGTCATGCCGAGTTACGGCTCGCGCTTCACGGGTAAAAATGTCAAAAATCTTTACGCGGTTGTCTGGTACATTAACAGTCTGAGCAAATATTCCAATAAAGCTTCCCAACCTCCCGTGCCGAATGAACCCGCCGGTGCCGAGCCGGCGGCATCATCCAAAGTGGCACCGGTTTCCGCCCCGGCCGTCGCATCGCACAGCGGAATCGCCGCGGCCGCCGCCCCGGTTGCCACAGTGCCGACCGGCCCCAAGCCCATTCCAATGCACGTTCTGGGGGCCAAGCTTTACAAATCTCTGGGTTGTATCGGTTGTCATACGGTTAATGGTCAACCGGGCGTGGGGCCAACCTGGAAAAACTTGGCGGGCTATCCGCAGAAGCTTACCAACGGCAAAACGGTGATAGCTGATTATAAATTTCTGCGCACGATGATTCTCGATCCTGGAACCATGGATGTGGTTGGCGTGCCGGCGGGCGTCATGCCGAATATGTACAAGTATCAGTTATCCGGGAAGAAACATCCGCATGAGAATAAATTAAACGCGATCATCTGGTATATTAATTCTTTGAGCAACCGTAGCAGTAAGGCCACCGAGCCGCCGGTTCCGGATGTTCCGGCGGCGCATTAGGCTGCTTGAAGTAAATGTGAATTGGGAATTGTGTCCTCCGTTGTTTTGGATGCAGGAGTAATAAAAATGACCACGTTGACTGGAAGTAATCACGGCGATGCGCCCGTTGTGCCCGCCAAGCCGGACAACTACCTCACGCACGGTAAAACCATCAGTTCATGGTTGCTGACGCTGGATCACAAACGCATCGGCATCATGTATCTGATTACGGCGCTGCTGGCGTTTTTCATCGGCGGCATGCTCGCCGAGGTGATTCGCACACAGTTGCTGGTGCCGCAGGGGCTGATTTTTCATGGCACCGGTTCGGTGGCTTCAAGTTATGCCGCGTATCGTTACTACAATCAGGTCTTTACGCTGCACGGCATTATCATGGTGTTTCTTGTGTTGATCCCCATCATTCCCGGTGCTTTGGGAAATTTTGCGCTGCCGCTGCTTTTGGGAGCCAAGGATGTCGCGTTTCCCAAGCTCAATTTAATCAGTTTTTATCTTTACGTCGTCGGCGCGCTGTTGGCGATTCTTTCCACTGTTCTGGGAGCGGTGGATACCGGCTGGACATTCTATACGCCCTTCAGCATCCAAACGGAATCCTACGTTGTCGTCATGGTGCTGGGCATATTCCTGGTGGGGTTCAGTTCCATTTTCACCGGTATTAACTTCATGGTCACCATTCACAAGCTCCGGCCGCCCGGCATGAGCTGGTTCCGCATGCCTTTGTTCCTCTGGGCCATTTATGCCACATCACTTATTCAGGTTGCCGCCACACCCGTGGTGGGCATCACCTTTGTGCTTCTGATGATGGAACGCATCATGGGGATCGGCATATTCAATCCGGCGCTTGGCGGCAATCCGGTGCTGTTCCAGGAATTTTTCTGGTTCTATTCCCACCCCGCGGTCTACATTATGATTCTGCCGGCAATGGGCATCGTCAGCGAAATAATACCCGTATTCAGCCGGAAACACATTTTCGGTTATGAATTTATCGCTTTAAGCTCGCTGGCCATCGCGTTGATCGGCTTTCTGGTTTGGGGCCACCACATTTTTGTCAACGGTCAATCGGCCGAACTCGATGCCGTTTTCAGCTTTTTAACATTTGTTGTGGCTGTTCCCTCCGCGATTAAAGTCTGGAACTGGCTGGCTACCATGTACAAAGGAGCCATTGTTCTTAAAACGCCGATGCTGTATGCCCTCTCATTTATCGTGCTATTTACCATCGGCGGTTTGACCGGTGTGGTGCTCGGCGCGCTATCCGAAGACGTGGTGCTGCATGATACATATTTCGTCGTCGGCCACTTTCATTATGTGATGATGGGTGGAACGCTTATCGGGTTTATTGCCGGCATGCACTATTGGTGGCCCAAAATGTTTGGCCGCATGTACAATGAACGCATCGCCCAATGGACATGCGTGGTATTGTTCATCGGTGTGAACCTTACGTTCTTCCCCCAGTTAATGGTCGGTGCCGACGGCATGCCGCGCCGTTATGCCAGCTATCTGCCCATGTATCAACCCTATATGATTGCATCCACGATTGGGGCCTATATCCAGCTAGTGGCCTTTTTGACCATGGCCGGTTATCTGCTGCATTCGCTTTTCTACGGGAAAAAAGCCCCGGTCAATCCATGGGGTGGTGGTTCGCTGGAATGGGAAACATCCTCTCCGCCGCCGCATGACAATTTTGAAACCACACCATCCGTCGGTGATCCGTATGATTACGCCGATTTGGTGTTTGATGCCGCCAGTAACGGGTATGTTCGCACCGAAAAACCGGCGGAATCGCTGGTTCCGGTTAAAGCGGCGCATTGATTTTGTCCTGACCGCCGGCGGACTCAATCCGCCGGTGGTTTTCATGGACATTGAGATGATAATTGCCGCCTGGCAAGGATATATTTTTTTGTTAATCAGTGGAATCTGATCGTTTCTAAAGTGAGAGTTCATGGCTGAAGCATTGGCGATAACCGCAACCGAAGAACAGGTTGCCAGAGAACATCTGGCGCATCATTTCGACACACCGCAGCAACAGTTTGATGCCGGCACGCTGGGCATGTGGATGTTTCTGGCGACGGAAATGCTGCTTTTCAGCGGATTGTTTTGCGCTTATGCCGTATTTCGCGCCACACATCCGGAAGTCTTTAAATATGCCGGTCAATATCTTGATCCGGTATCGGGTCTTATTAATGCTTTGATCCTGCTGACCAGTGGTCTTACCATGGCCCTGGCGGTGCGGTTTGCGCAAACGGGGAAGCGTTTTGCCCTAAGCCTGTGCCTGGCTCTGACCATGCTTGGCGGAGTGGCCTTTTTGGCTATTCACGCCAAGGAATATTTTGACAATGGCCAGGCTAAACTGCTCTGGGGAACACACTATGCTCCGACCGTCGGCCCCAACGGAAAGCCCATTGCACCGGTAACCGGGCTGGTTCCATTGGTGGTCAAGCCCAAACCCGTGGCCAGCGCGGGTTGGCAACAACTTGATGCACTGGGTAAGGCTGGTTTTGTCGTTTCGCATTCCGACATTATGCCCGCTCCCATCGGTCCCGCCGGTGTGGCCACCGCGCAAAAACCCGCCGCTACGGAAAATCCTTTCCAGCCGGCCAATGTTCAGATTTTCTTTGGTATTTACTTTCTTATGACCGGCCTGCACAGCCTGCATGTGATTATCGGCATTATTGTCATCGGCTGGTTGCTGATCCGTTCTTTCCGGGGTGAATTTGGTCCCGGTTACAACGCCCCGGTTGTTTATGTCGGAATGTATTGGGGAGTCGTCGATATGGTCTGGATGTTCCTGTTCCCCCTGTTGTATCTGATTCATTGATGAAATGTATGTCATGCCAGTTGCATTTGAACTAATGCGGCTGAAGAATGTTGAGGTCGTATGTCTTCTGATCATGCAAAACCTGTGGTTCCGGCCCGCTCGCATATTCTTTCCGTTCAAACCCTGGTTGTGGTTTGGATTATTCTATGTGCGTTGGCCATCGGCAATCTGTTTATTGCCAAATTGCATCTCGGTCCGGCTACCGTATTTATTGAGCTGGCTGTGGCCGTTGCCATGGCAGTCATCAGCGCGTTGTATTTCATGCACCTGCGCTACGACAGCCTTTTTTCCGTTGCCATTTTGCTGCTTACGCTCATATTCATCACGTTGTTTATTTCTTTTGTAATTATTGATGTGAAAGCGGATCAACCGCAAATGTATTCCGGAGAGGCACAGGAAATGGTGCAAATTGAACAGCATCTTGCCGGGTCCAATTCCACGCCACCGATGGCGGTAAAACCCGCCATGCCCGCGCCAGCTAAGTAAGCGCCGGTGAAAAATCGCCCCGCCGGATTAAGAACCAATCGCGGGTTCTATGGCGTGGCAACGGAAAACCTGAAGTTGATCAAGCACCGGCCCTGATAAATGTGATGCGGGCCATGCGGAACGCATCCGGATTGATTTGAGATTACGCTGCAGTGGTGGCAAAGGCCCGGCGCGGCGGTAAGGTGCGTGGTTCCGGCCGCAGTCCGCGTACCAAACACGCCGCGGTAGTATGCTGCGGGCCATCTTGCCGAGCATGGAATGCTGATAACCGCCCCGCCAATCAAACGAAAAGGTTGATCTTATGACCGGGGAACTTCAACCTGAACCGCAGATAGAATCCAAGCGCTACGGCGGCAAGCAGTTGCATGTTCCCGGTGCCGGAACCCTCGGCGTTTCACTGCTGGTTGGATCATTATCCGTCCTGTTTGTTTCCAGCCTCATCGGTTATATCTGCTACTGGTACTCTTTTCCGCGCCCGATCACGGTGCATCTGCCCTGGGGACTCTGGCTGAGCACCGCGGTTTTGCTGATCAGCTCTGTGACCATCCATTGGGCCTGGCTGGCCATGCGCCACGACCTGCAGCGCTCCAGCCAATTGGCGCTGATGATCACGTTGATCCTCGGGATCGCCTTCCTTGGCCTGCAATGCTGGAACTGGGCGGAAATTTTTGGCGCGCTGCAAAGTGCGGACCAGGCCCTTAAAGCGATCAATCCGCAATACCCATCGCCCATCGGCGGCATGCGCATGGCGCACGCATTGATCTACGAAAAGCAGGCCTTATTCGCGGCATTCTTTTTTTTTACCGTCCTGCATGCCGTGCATGTCGTGGGTGGACTGATTCCGCTGGGCGCGGTCAATGTCAAAGCCCGCCGCGGCATTTACTCCCGCAACTACCATCCCGGCGTTCGATATTGCCTGATTTATTGGCACTTTCTTGATGCCGCGTGGATTCTGATTCTCATTACCCTGCTGATCACATTCTGATGCGGCCGCCGTGCGTTGATAACACCGCTATGCCGTCCGGCGGGTAATCTGCGGATATCGGCAAAATAGTCCAATCGCATGCGCGAAAAGTTTTTGTGCTTTGCATTTTGGTGCCGTGGAGTTCTCGCGGTTCTTCGTTTACACTTTCCAACCATGCAGAAGCCGCAATTTCAATCTGTTGCCATTATTGGTGTGGGCTTAC
This sequence comes from Planctomycetota bacterium, assembly GCA_021799715.1. The sequence goes on from JAJYZY010000029.1 coordinate 14,634, forward strand.
TGGGCGCATCATTGGGTTTGGCGATTAAACAGCGGGAACTTGCCGCCCGCGTGCTTGGCGTCGGCAGGGCCGGATCGCCGTCGAATCAGAAGGCATTGGATATTGGAGCCATCGATCAGGCATTCACCGATCCCGCTCCGGCGGTACCGGATTGTGATCTGGTGGTTTTGGCGGCAAATGTGGGACAGTTTCCGGCGCTGATGGCAGCCATTGCGCCGAGCTTAAAAAGCGGCGCGTTGATAACGGATGTGGGTTCAACCAAACAACAGGTTATGAAATGGGCGGGTAAACTGCTCCCGGCCAACGTGGATTTTATCGGCTCGCATCCGATGGCCGGCTCGGAAAAACGTGGCCCGGAAAACGCCCGCGCGGATCTGTTTCAAGATGCGCTTTGCCTGCTGTGTCCGCCCAGGCTTCGCGGACGCGGCGCGTTTACAGGCGGCCGTGTGGCGGCGGCAACGGAAAAACTGGAAAAGTTCTGGCAGGCGTTGGGCATGCGCACGCGGCAACTGCCGGCGCATCAGCACGATCAATGGGTGGCTCTGATCAGCCATATTCCCCATGCCGCGGCTTGCGTAACCGCAATGGTGGCGGGCCAAAATGCGGATGCCGGCGCAGCCATAGCCGGTGGCTTTGTGGATACCACGCGCGTGGCTTCCGGTGACCCGGACATGTGGACGGATATATTCCTGACCAATCGTGTGGAAATCAATAGAAATCTAAATGCCGCCATGCAGGCTCTGCGCAAATTGCAGGCGGCCATTCGCCGCGGTGATCAATCGGCGGTTAAGGAATTTCTGCAAACCGCCAAACAGCGGCATGAACTGCTGCTTTCCCGCCGCAATGCGCGCTGATTCATAGCGCCCGGGCCAGAAGTTCTTCCGGGCTTTTATAGCAGTTGGTTTCATCGGTAAACAGACCGGGAACAAAATGGTATTCCGGGTGCGCCTTGGGATGAAACGCCAGCAAGTGCAACCGTCCCAGGCCGGTGTTGTAAAGACAGTGCGGCTTGCCAGGCGGCACGACAATCGTGCTGCCGGCCGCCACGCTCCGCGGATCCTGGCCGATAAACAGAATGCCTTCGCCTTCCAGAAACACCAGGATTTCCTCGCTGTCATGATAGTGCGGCGGAACGTGGCCGCGTGGATCGTAGGTTTCTTCCAGCACCAGCGAACTGCGCGTGCCGCTTTCGGGGCACGCCAGAACTTCCAACGTGCCATTCCGCACGGTATCGCGCAATAATTCCAATTGAGAGACGGTATCCATTGTACAACTCCTGATGAATCCATGACCGGATTTTTATTTTTCGTTTTGGCTCCGGAAACCTGTTTTGCGGTTCTCCGTGCCGGCGTCGAACAACCACCGATCACATTGAACAAGCCACAATAATTTTCGGCTAATCGGGACGTAAAGTTGAACGAAACGCCAACGCTTTTGCGCTTTATAAGCATTGATATTTACAGGGCCTTTTTATGGGATGCGGAGAATGCAGGAGGTTCTGATATGTATTGACATGGGATTGGTTGATATTTTGGTGCGCCGGAGTGTGATGATCGAAAAAAGTGCGCACAAATTGGTATTTATTGGTGAATAGAAATTAGAATATTTATTATTTGTGCGCTTCCTGTTTTTAGTTCGTCTGGTTATCATTAGCGACAACATCACGCGATGGCACGCGTGCAAATGCCGCCGGCACATGTTCAGGCGGGATGGTGTTGTACGCAAGAAACAAGCGGAGGAAACGATGGCTGATTCACAAGCATCTCTGCCGGATTTAACACAATCCAGGGGTTTTCACTGGCGTGGTTACCGCTGGGCGGTTTGCCTGGGATTGTTTCTTATCACCACCATCAATTACCTTGATCGCGTAATGATGTCTTTGCTGCAACCGCGATTGCTGACGCAATTGCATTTTTCGCAGGTGGAGTATGGATATATCGCCGCGGTTTTCAGCGCAACGTACGCGATTGGCTACGCTCTGTGCGGCTGGTTCATGGATGCCGTGGGCGTATGGATTGGCTTCGCTTTGACCGTCATTGTTTTCAGCGGGGCTGAAGCGGGCATGTATTTTGCAACCACCGTGGCGGGGTACATGGCCATTCAGGGAATAATGGGCGTAGCGCAAGGGGCCAATTTTCCCGGTGCCATTAAAGCTGTCGGCCAGTGGTTTCCCAAAAAGGAGCGGGCTTTAACCACGGGCATATTTAACGCCGGAACAAGCCTGGGGGTGGCCCTGGCCGCCCTGCTGGTAAATCAAGTCGCGCCTCGGCTTGGGTGGCAGTCAGGGTTTTTGATCGCCGGTGGATTGGGAATTCTGTGGGTACTCTGGTGGTTGCTACGTTATCGGGAGCCGGACCGAAATCCCAATCTTTCCGCGGAAGAGTTGGAGTATATTCGCAGCGACCCGCCTGAAAAACCCCACCGCATCCGCTGGGCCACACTCCTGGGCTACAAACAATCCTGGGCATTTATCGTCGGGACCCTGTTTACCAGTCCGGTCTGGTGGTTCTGGCTGTTCTGGATTCCCGGCTTCTTCTACAAGGTGCACCACGTCAAAATTACGGCCATGTTACTTCCGATGATCATCATTTATGCCATGGCCGATCTGGGCAGCATCGGTGGTGGCTGGCTTTCAAGCTGGTTTCTGGCACGCGGGTGGTCGCTTAATGCGTCACGTAAAGCGACGATGCTGATCTGCGCATTAACCGTTATTCCGGTTTTTGGGGCCGCTTTTGTTGGCAACTATTTGCTGGCTTCGGTACTCGTGGGGCTGGCGTGTGCGGGGCACCAGGGCTTTTCGGCCAATTTGTTCACCATGGCGTCGGATACCATGCCGGGAAAAGTCGTTGGATCGTTGGTTGGCCTCGGAGGTGCCGCCGCTGCTGGATTAGGCTTTTTTGTTAATGCCGGCGTTGGTTGGTTGCTGCACCTGACACATGGCAAGTATGAGATACTGTTTGCGTCGGCCGCGTCGGCTTATCTCGTCGCACTGCTGTTGATCCACCTTATCAACCCGCGCTGGGAACCTGCGCATGAGGTGGCGGGCGAAACCAAAGCCCCGGCATGAAGTCCAACGGCCTGCCCGCCGCAAATCATTTGCACGTATCGCCGGATTGCTTTACAACATTGCGCTTGGATGTATGGTTATGTTGTAACGGAAATCGGAGTTGAAAAATGAAACGTGCGAAAATCAGTATCATTGGAGCCGGCAATGTTGGAGCCACGGCGGCGCACTGGGCGGCGGCCAAGGAACTTGGGGATGTCGTGCTGGTGGATGTGCCGCAAATCGATGGCGTGCCCCAGGGCAAGTCCCTGGATTTGTCCCAGGCCGCGCCGATTGAGGGCTATGACGCCAACCTGACCGGAGCCACCAGCTATGAACCCACAGCCGACAGTGATGTTGTGATCATCACCGCCGGACTGGCCCGCAAACCGGGTATGAGCCGGGATGATCTGCTGATTAAAAATACGGAAATTGTTAAATCCGTCACCGAACAGGTCGTCAAATATTCGCCCAAAAGCATCCTGCTGGTGGTGTCCAATCCGCTGGATGCCATGGTGTATGTGGCATACAAGGCCAGTGGCTTTGCGCCGCAGCGCGTCATTGGAATGGCCGGAGTGCTGGATACCGCCCGCTACCGCTGCTTTATTGCCGCGGAACTCGGCGTAAGCGTGGAAGATATTCAGGCTCTGCTGCTGGGCGGCCACGGAGACGACATGGTCCCGCTGCCGCGTTATACCAGCGTGGCCGGTATTCCATTGCCTGAACTGCTTTCCGCAGAGAAAATTGAAGCCATTGTGAAGCGCACCCGCTCGGGCGGCGCTGAAATTGTCAATCTGCTGAAAACCGGTTCCGCGTATTACGCCCCATCCGCCGCAGTCGTGCAGATGGCTGAATCCATCATTAAAGATAAGAAGCGCGTGCTGCCCTGTGCCGCATACTGTGATCGGCAGTATTCTGTGGGCGGATATTTTGTCGGCGTGCCGGTCAAGCTCGGCAGCGCGGGAGTCGAACAGATTATCGAAGTGCCGCTGACCGCAGATGAGAAAAAACTGATGGATGCCTCCGTGGAGCATGTGCGGCAACTTGTCGCCACGATCAAGATATGATCATCCGGGTTTGATCTGTGATGGAATCACCGCATGAGAAAGTTGCTGAATCCCGTTTTACGGGGTTTTAACCCGGATCCCAGCATTCTCCGGGTGGGGCGGGACTATTACCTGGCCACCAGCACGTTTGAGTGGTTTCCCGGCGTGCCGATTTATCATTCCCGTGATCTGGAGAACTGGCGGCTCATCGGCCACGCGTTGACCCGCAAAAGCCAACTGGACCTTGTGGGTGTCCCGGATTCCGCGGGAATCTGGGCGCCGGCCATCAGCCGGTATGATGATGTCTATTATCTTGTGTACACCATTGTGCGGAACCGGTCCGGTGCTTTTAAGGATGTGCATAATTACATTGTCACGGCTACATCCCCCGACGGGCCGTGGTCCGAGCCGGTTTATCTGAATTCCAGCGGGTTTGATCCATCCCTGTTTCACGATGATGATGGCCGCCATTGGCTTGTCAATATGCAATGGGACCACCGCCCGGCACACCCCCGATTCGGCGGCATTGTCCTGCAGGAATACTCGCTCCAGCAACAGCGGCTTGTCGGCCCGATTGTCAATATTTGCCGCAAGGACCCCCTCATCGAGGGGCCTAATATTTATAAAGTCAACGGCTTTTATTATCTGATGCTCGCGGAAGGCGGAACAGACTGGAACCACGGCATTTCCATGGCCCGCGCCCGGAACATCACCGGCCCCTATGAACTCGACCCGCAACCGCTGGTGCTTACCAGCCGAAAAAGCCCGGGGGCCGCATTGCAGAAAGCGGGACATGGTGAACTGGTGCAGACGCCGGCGGGCCGCTGGTATCTGGCGCACCTGTGCAGCCGCGCACTGTACCCGGCTCGGCGCTGTCCCCTGGGGCGGGAGACGGCCATTCAAGCCGTCACCTGGTCGGCCGACGGCTGGTTGCGCTTGGAATCCGGCGGCACCGATCCGGAGTTGCAGGTCGCGTTGCCCGATGAGCTTGAGCCGCACCAATGGGAAATCCAGCCGGACCGCGATGATTTTAATTCACCATCGCTTGGACCCGCGTGGCAGTCGCCGCGGGATGTCGCGGATCCGACATGGGCGAGCACCATCGAACGTCCCGGATTTTTGCGACTGCGCGGACGCGAATCCATGCACAGTCTGTTTCGGCAAAGCCTCCTGGCCCAGCGCGTGCAGAGCTTCCATGCCGAAGCGGAAACGGTGCTCGAGTTTCAGCCGGAACATTTCACGCAAAGCGCGGGTTTGATTGTCTATTATGACACCCGGCATCATTTTTATCTGCGTGTGACCCATGAAGAAAAACTGGGAATCGTTATCGGTGTGGTGCAGACCGATGCGGGCGTATATCAGGAATTCACGGATAGTCAGTTGGTCATCTCGCATTGGCCCCGGGTATATCTCAAGGCCGCCATGCATGATGAATGCCTGCAATTTTATGCCTCGGCTGATGCCCGGCAGTGGCATGTGTTCCCGGTACTCTGCGATTTTACCAAGCTCTCGGCGGATTACGCCGGCGGATTTACCGGCGCATTTGCGGGATTATGCGTTCAAGACCTCCGCGGCACGCATATTGAGGCTGATTTTGATTATTTTCAGTTGCGCAATGTCTAAGCGTGCACGGCGATGAAAAAACGGCCATGGCGCTCACGTATGGCCGCAGGTGGATAAATCCACCTGCTAACATCGTGGGTGTCGGGATTGCATGTGATTTTCGGATTGCCCGCATGTCCATCGGCCAACATGGCGGTCCATTGCGACCCACGGCTCGAATATTGTCCATGTTCGCCGGCACATTGATGTGCCGTTGTGGACCAACAAACAACCGGCAATACCCCATGATCTTTGCGTTCTTTGCCCCTCTTGCGGTTCAAAAGCAATGGAAAATATAAACGCCGGGAATGCAGGATTTGGAATCTGGAATCTGAGATCGCAAATCTCGAATTTGGGAGAAGGGAATTCACAATGAGGCAGCGGAGGAAAAGCAGGGGGCGGACAGAATATCGCATTTGGAATTTAGCATTTGGGACAAGAGACCAGGAAAATGCGAGCCGGTCCCGGCGCGCCGGGATCCCACCGGAAATAGTTATCCGGCACATTGATGTGCCGCTGTGGACCAACAAACAACAGTCAACAACCCATTATCTTTGCGTTCTTTGCGTCTTTGCGGTTCAAAACCAATTTTTGACGTTCCACATCCGTGATTGATTGTCGCATACCGCTGCGCGTCCAACAGTGGTGCTGCCGCATCGGACTATGTGTGGGTGAATGACATTTTTCCCGCTTGGGCCGTTAGGCTCCGGCGCGTTACGGGTTGTAGCTGTAGGTGTAACTTTCGTAGGTCATCGCCGACGGATCCCCGGTATTAAAGCCGGTGCCGAAGCTGAAAAAGCACGGGCTGTGTACCTGCGTGGGCAGCGGAACCATGGTGTCGCCCGCCGCTAGCGGGGGAGAAGTGAATTGTGAGGGCAGGAATACAAGTTGGCCATTGGGAGTGGCATTATATGGGGCCGCGGAGTATGTGGCCGCCTGGGCGACCAACGGATAAGGGTACATATTCACCTGGGGGCCGGCGGTGGGAAGCACCGCCGGAACATACTGTATTGGATGGCCCAAGCCATCCAATATCTCAATGACACCAGTCATGTTTCCTGTTCCACCCGGTGCCGGGAATGTTCCCGTTACCACGGCGGTGGCGGGCAAACCGGTTAAAAAGTTTTTATGCTGTGCCCAACTTCCTGCGTTGGGACCGCTGGTAATTTCATACGCATGCAACCGCTGATACCCTTCCAGGAACGCCAGCATATCCGTTGGCGTCTGCCCGGCGGTTTTATGTTCATACCATTCCAGCGCTCCCTGCAAACCCTTGAGTTCCGATTTGGTCAGCGCCAATTCGGAGCTGGCCTGCACCTGTTCACCCACCGCCAGGCCGATGCCAATGAGGATAATGATGATCAGAACCACCACCAGCATTTCGATAAGGGTAAATCCGCGGGAATTACGCATGGCCGATACCTCGTTAAGAATCTACCTTCCGCTGCTATAATAATAGCAGGTTTCCGATCAAAACCAAGAAAAAACGGAAACTTTATCGCTCTGCGCTGCAACACCGGCCTCGCCCCCGTGCTGGAATTCGCCGGCAACGCCTGATCCATGCCTATAATCCTCCGAGATTCGTCCAAGTATCGGTCATCGTCAAGCGGGCGATTGCCAGTGCCGGACGCTGAAAAGCGTTAGTTGTGTGTCGATGTTAAAAGCCACTGGAGAAATCGGCTTATGCGAAGGAGTTCACGGTTTATGCTTTTGACCACATTACTGACCGCCGTTGCGGGCTGCTCATCCCAGAATCATCCACATGCCGCACTTCCGGCACCAGTGGTATATCAAACGGCCGCCACACCGGCGCCTTCCTGGGTCTTCGGTCCATCGGCCCCGCTGCCGGCCGGCTTCCCCAAGCCCGGGCCAGTCGGAGAAATCATTATCAAACAGTACCCCGACTCCCGAATCGCCATTGTCGAGCGTGACCAGCGGCATCAGGGTTCGGGCGGATTGTTTATGCCTCTGTTTCGGCACATTGAAAAAAATCACATTGCCATGAGTTCACCCGTCGTTATGACGTATCAGGATTCAGCACAGGACCGGGCGGTAATGGCGTCCATGGCATTTGTGTATCCATCCGAAGCCACCGGACAATTAAAAACCGATGGTGCGGTGAAAGTGGAAAATGTTCCGCCGATGATGGTCGTGAGCATCGGCGTGCGCGGCGGGTACAATGCCGGTCGATTTCTCAAAGCCTCTGGAAAATTATATTTGTGGCTCGCGGAGCACAAATCCCAATTCACCGCCGCCGGCCAGGCCCGCTACTTGGCATACAACAGCCCATTTGTCCCGCCGCCGTTTCAATATGGTGAAGTGCAAATACCCATAGAACCGGTCAAACCGGCCGATGCTGTTCACAATACCGCCCCGGGCAGCAACTGATTCTGCCAAAACGCTTTACGCCCTGATCGTACTGGCACAAGCCAAACAACGCCGCACGATACGCAAGCGCGATCGCGTATAAACTATACGACCCAATCCGCCCGGAGCGGCGAACATCGAATATTGACGAACCCGTTTCGCGTTTGGCCATCACACGCCGTTCCACGGACAACCGTGATGTTTCCGCATCACGGCGATTGTTGACACACCCCGTTAACCCACCACGATGTCACGGAGGAAAATTTCAACAACCAAGCGGCGCCCCACGGCGCTGGGGAAACCACGCACGTGACATTTCTGCTTCGGTATAACATTCGACAGGCGCGCGTTACGATCACTGCACTGCTGTATTCCCCGATGCCCCCGTGTTTCGGAGGCACGATACGGCACCATCCTGGACTTCACGCCACAGTGCACACTTTCAGCACTTCGTCGCCGTAGTGGTTGATAACTTTGATG
>JAJYZY010000154.1 GCA_021799715.1 Planctomycetota bacterium
TGGTGGCTGGTTTTGAAGGATCCTTTCATCCCTGGGATTTCGATTTGGGACCACATCTGAAAGCCGCCGGCAATGTGCTGGAAATTCTTTTTCAACCGCCGCCGCGCTGGCTGGGACAACTGGGATACACATCACGAATGAAACAATGGAAGCCGCGGTTTAACTACGGCTGGGACTGGGTCAGCCGCGTGGTGCAGGTGGGGATATGGGATGCCATCACGCTGGAAGTTGTCAGCGCGGGGGAAATACGTGAATTCCGCGCCGTGGCGGATGTGGACCTCGCATCCGGGCGCGGAGTATTAAAAATGTATGGTGCCGCTCTGGGGGGAAACACCGTTGAACTGACATTGGCGGATGGGCCGGAGGTGATACACCAGGAGAAAATGCCTGCTTCCAGATTGGCAAAGCATCCGGTGCAATGGAATGATCTGTCGGTAGCATGGTGGTGGCCCAATGGACATGGAAAACAGAAACTTTACAGCCTGATTTGTGATCTGCTCGATGAACAAGGAAAGTTGATTGACCGCCAGACGCGCACGGTGGGGTTCCGTAACATTCAATGGCGAAAAAATAAGGGAGCCATGGACAACGCCAATGCCTATCTCGATGTGGTGCCCGAAGCGGATCGTTATCTCTGTGCCGTAAACGGGAAGGAGATATTCCTTTGCGGAATTGATTGGACTCCCATTCGCCCCAATTTCGCCGACCTTACCAGCAACGACTATGACAAGCGCCTGAATGCGTATCATGACATGGGGGTTAAGATCCTGCGGGTATGGGGCGGAGCGTTTCTGGAAACCGAATACTTTTACAATCAGTGTGACCGGCTGGGAATTTTGCTGTGGCAGGAATTTCCGCTTTCCAGTTCCAGCGTTGATTGCTATCCTCCGGACGATCCGGCATCCGTGGAGGCGATGGGACATATTGCCGAATCGTACATTAAGCGGCGACAACACCATCCCGCGCTGCTGCTATGGTGCGGGGGTAATGAACTGGCCAATAATCTCAACGGGATAAACCCCGGCAAACATCGCGAGCCATTGACCATCCGCCATCCGATATTGAAGCGATTTTATGAGGTTATTGAAAAACTCGATCATGGCCGGCGATTCCTGCAGACCAGCCCCTTCGGACCGAGATTGTCAAATAATTTGGACGAGTGCGGAAAAGGCGTATTCTGGGACACCCATGGTCCGTGGAATCTTAATGGGCCGGTGGACGGATCCTGGAAGAAGCTGTGGGACAGAAGCGACTCCAGATTCTATTCGGAACTCGGTGCCCCCGGAGCCAGTTCCGCCGAGATCATTCGCAAATACCAGGGGCATTTGAAAGCCTTTCCGTGCTCATCGGACAATCCGTTGTGGAATCGCAATCCATGGTGGATCGACTGGTCAAAGTTTATTCAGGAAAAAGGCCACGCGCCGGCGAATCTGGAGGAATTTGTCGCCTGGAGCCAGGCCCGGCAAGCGGCCGCGCTGGCGCTGGCGGCCAAGGCCGCACTGAGCCGATTTCCGGCGTGCGGCGGTTTCATCGTATGGATGGGCCATGATGCATTTCCGTGCACCGCCAATACCGCCGTTATTGATTTTGAGGGCAATGTCAAACCGGCGGGCGTGGAACTTGGCAAAGTTTACCGCACCGCCTGACGATGCACCATAACCATGGCGGGAGCATGGGCCGTGATGCTCCGAGGAGCGGCTGAATATCCATGGAACGCAAACATTCGCGTTCATCGGTGATACCGGCCGATGGGATATATAATGCGGGACGGCATTGCGTTTTGATGGTTCGTGGAGAATTTTTGAACGACATCGCACGCGAGGCCCAACAACGCGATTTTAACCTTTGGTCGGCCGCTTTTTTTTGTGCCGAAAATTAAAAAGGCGACATCAGGCACAGTTCAACAATTATTTACCGCCTTTTTGTGCCCGAAGGCCAGAATGATGTTGCTGCACAAGGATATCAGCGAATGGAGAACGCAATGAGTGTTTTACGTGTCCATCAGGTTCTGCGTCGGTTGAAATGCATGCCGCTTGTGCTATTGGTCACAGCCCTGGCTCTGGCGTGGCCTTTGCAGGCACGACCAATGGCCAGCCCGTTGCTGGACCGTCCGGGACGGCCATTTACCTGGGCCGCATATCCAACCGATGAAATCGGCATTGCCGATGCCCGCGCGGCCACGGAAATTACCCCCTCGGGATACCTATATACCGGCTATGGGGAATTAATGTTTATGGCTGGAAATCCGGAGCGTCCGGTGCACCAGCGATTGCGAACGCTCGAACATGGCTACCTGCCCATTGTGCATTATCATTTCCGCAAGGGGACAATCCGTTATTCGGTAACGCTTTTCAGTTGGGCTTTAAACCCTCAAAAGCCCTGCCGCAATGCGATAAATTTTGTTCGGGTTCGAGCGTTCAATGAGGGGAAACACTCCGCGACGTGTCAATTTGCCGCAGCCTTTCCATATACCGGCGGCGCACCGGTGGGATCACACCGATTCAGACGCCCCGCGGGGCCCTATCAACCCGGCAACTATGTGCAGTATGGCGCTGCGTTCAATAAAAAATGGGTTTACGGATTCACGCATGGGTATGCCTTACGCGCAGGCGAAGTGGTATACAGTTTTCCCACAGCACCCAAGCCCAGACTCTACCTGGCCGGGAATGTAACATACACTCATTCCGCGATGCTTCCCGCCCAGCCGAATACGCCGGTACTCATAACGCAATATGTGATTCAATTGCGATCCGGGCAGCAGACGGAGTTGGATTTTAAAATGCCCGTGCATCCGATTGCCAGAGACAATCATCCGGCGCTTAGGCGGTTGCGGGCATTGACACTGCCATCGGCTCTGAAGGCCGCCCGGAACTGGTGGTGGCGGCAGTTACGCGGAAAAGGCCTGCAGCTATCACTGGGGGAGAAAAAAGTGGTGGACACATTTCGTGCCAGTGTGATGTATTTAATGCTGGCCCGAGATCGCTGGCCCACCATGGGCCCGGGCCACCGGCCCATTTATGTGCAAAATGTCAATAAACTTAACTACCACGCATTCTGGCTGCGGGATGGCTCTTATATGGCTCGGGCCTATGATTTAACCGACCACGCGCACCGTGCGGCGCAGTGCTTGCGATTCTTCCTGCGTATTGCGAAGTCCGATGGTAATTTTATCTCCCAGCCCGGTCAGCATGATGGTTGGGGTGAAGCACTTTGGGCCATTGGACAGCATTACCAGTTGACTGGAAACATGGCATTCGCGCACAAGGCTTTTCCCGCGGTGCGCCGTGCGGTGGCTTGGCTGGAAGCGGCTCGGAAACACGATTCGCTGCATGTGCTTCCGGGCGGAAATCCGCATGATGATGAATTCCCCAATACCTGGGCGCATATTACCGGTGATAATTTCTACGCGCTCGACGGATTACATGAGGCGATCCTGCTTGCCATCGCCTACGGGCACCAGCACCTGGCCGCAACCTGGCAGCGGCAATACCAGAATTATCACCATGTTCTCTTTTCAATTTTACGGAACATCGCCCGTCATGACGGCGACTATATGCCACCCGGACTGGATGTAAAATCAGGCTATGACTGGGCTAATCTGCTGGCGCTGTACCCGCATGAATTGCTGGCACCGATGAATCCGCTGGTAACCGGAACCTTGCGTGAATCTCTGCGGAAATATGGCGAAGGCCTGATGACCTATGCGGGCCGATTGCACCAGTATCTCACCATGAACAATACCGAAACATGGATTATTCGCGGCCAGCAGCGCCATGCGCTGCGCGAACTGTACGCGGTGCTTGTGCATACCTCCGCGACTCAGGCCGGGTGGGAACTGGCATCACCGCCATGGACAATGCGTGATTTTGGTAATGACCTGGCGCCGCATGGGTGGTTCGCCGCCGACTACATCGCCGTCGTTAGAAACATGTTGCTGCGAAGCCATCGCCGCACCCTGAATATATTTTCAGTGCTTTCACCGGCCTGGACGCGGCCCGGTGATATTTTGTCCCTGCGCAACGCACCAACCCGGTTTGGAAAGATCGATCTCTTTGCAGCTTTTTCCACCAATTCAATGCATTTGCGCATCGACTCGCATTTCCACACACCTCCGGCGCAATTGCGTCTGCATTTTCCATGGTTCGTCCATGTAACCGGAGCCACGGTGGATGGCCATGAAGTACCGGTATCCGGTTCCAGCCTGATACTTTCACCCGGCGCCAAATCGATTCGTCTGCAATGGAACAGGCCTGACAGCGATCTGGGCAACTGGAGTTATGGCGCATTTGTAAAACGCTTTGATAAGCTGTGGCGAGCTCGCTATTTCAACGGCAAAACATTACCATTCGGCAACGGAATTGAAAATTGGCCGACAAAATAGAGCGGTATCAGCAGAAGGTGCCACGACATCCATATTGGCCGCGCCGCAAAAAAAGCGTGCTGCGTATAATCCGCCTATCGCGTCCACTTGCCCGTCGGCCTGCTTTTGCAAATTCGATTCGCGATCAGGCGTTGAAGAACGTCCAGCAAATCGCAGCAATGGTGCTACTGCGTCAGATGCGCCAATATCCGGGCAACGGCGGCGTTGACGAAAATCGACACAACAAATGATGAAAATCGATACTTCCCTTACCACGTCACACGCGTATATTGAGGGGCGATGTAAAATCTCTTCTGGAGCAGATACTGATGCGCAAAGCTTTACTACAGCCTGTTAATGTCCACAGAGTTGTGATGCTGGCGGTTCTATGCGTTTCGTTTGCACTGACCACAGTCGGACAGGCAATGGCAGCCGGCGGCGAAGCGATTCAATCCGCAAACAAGGGCTTGCTCGCTCGCAGCGCTACCAATATGGACAGCGGCTGGCACCTGGATAAGATGCCGGGCTTTCATCGGTGGAACCCCGAAGCGGTTTTGACACCGCCGCAAATCGCACAGTTGCATTGTCCGTGGCCCGCCGGCGTATGGCAGCCGGTGCAATTGCCCAATGATTACATTGTTGGCGGCACATTTTCACACCACGCGAATCCGGGGCACGGTTCCCTGCCGTTGTATCCGGCATGGTATCGGCGGACGTTCAGCGTGCCGGCCACAGCGCGTGACAAGACCATCTGGTTGAATTTCGGCGGGGTATATCGGGATTCGGTGGTGTTTATTAACGGTCAATTGGTGGGCCAGCATCCCAGCGGTTATACCGGCTTTCGATATAACATCGGCAAGTTTCTGCATTATCACCGGCCGAACAGTCTCGCGGTGTTTGTCGATCCGCGATTCCTGGAAGGCTGGTGGTATGAAGGCGGCGGCATCTATCGCCATGTGCGATTGATCATGACCGACAAACTCCATGTTGCGCCATGGGGCACGTTTGTCATC
>JAJYZY010000155.1 GCA_021799715.1 Planctomycetota bacterium
GTCCGCCGGGTGTTGGAAAAACATTGCTCGCCAAAGCCATCGCCGGCGAGGCCGAGGCACCGTTCTTCTCCATCAGCGGATCGGATTTTGTTGAGATGTTTGTTGGTGTTGGCGCTTCCCGCGTGCGGGATCTTTTCCGGACCGCCAAAGAAAGCTCGCCCTGCATTGTATTTCTTGACGAAATTGATGCGGTGGGGCGGCGGCGCGGCAACGGATTCTCCAGCGGCGGCCATGACGAGCGTGAGCAGACGCTCAACGCCATTCTTGTTGAGATGGATGGTTTTGATACCAATGATCAGGTCATTGTGGTGGCGGCCACCAACCGCTCAGATGTGCTGGATCCCGCCCTGACGCGGCCGGGCCGGTTTGACCGTCAGGTTATTGTGCCGCTGCCGGACATCAAGGGACGTTATGAAATTCTCAAAGTTCATGCCCGTAAAGTGAAACTTGGGCCGGATGTGGACTTGTTGCGCCTGGCGCGGCAGACACCCATGTTCAGTGGCGCGGATTTGGCCGCAATGATTAACGAATCCGCCCTGATTGCCACGATGCTTAATCGTGAAGCCATCGAAATGGTTGATCTGGAAGAAGCCCGCGATAAGATTCGCTTCGGCAAGGCTCGCAAGAGCCGGGTGGTGGATGAAGAAGAACGGCAGTTAACCGCCTGGCATGAGGCCGGCCACGCAGTGGTGCAATATTTTTCGCCCGGAGCCGATCCCATTCATAAAGTTACCATTATTCCGCGCGGCTCCTACGGCGGTGCCACATTCTCCTTGCCGGAAAAGGATCGCTTTTATTACAGCCGCAAGTATCTGCTGGCGGAATTGCGGGTTCTCTTCGGCGGGCGCATCGCGGAAGAACTTTACATCGGGGAAATTTCCAGCGGTGCCAGCATGGATATTAAAATGGCCAGCAACATCGCCCGTGAGATGGTCTGTAATTATGGCATGAGCGATGCCCTGGGTCCCATACGTTTCGGCCATGATGAAAACGTGCAATGGTTTGAAAGCGCCCGGGAATACAGCGATAAAACCGCGGAACTAATTGATAGTGAAGTGCATCGTTTTATCAGCAATGCGTATGTTGAAGCGCGTGAACTGCTTTCGGAAAAGAAAACTGAACTCGCCAATCTGAAAGATGCGTTGCTGAAATACGAAACGTTGGATTTTGAAGATGTCAAACGCATTATGACTGGTCAGGCTCTCACCAAGCCGACGGTGGGTGATATTCTGGCCCTGGAGCAGCAACGTCGCGCGGCGGAGTTGCCGGGAACGCCGGAATCCGCGGGTCCCAGTGTCGGAACCATACCGCAACCCGGCTGATTTGAAAGCCCCGTTCGCATGCGGTTGCTGCGGAATCCGGCGGGAAAAAAAAATAGAAATTTTTTTCTTGCATTGGCGTTGCCGATGGCTATACTAATGAACGTAGCCACCGCAGGTCGCTGGCACCGGGTCGTCAGGGTAATTCCTGACCCGCCCAGATGAAAATGGATCGGGGTGAATGCCGACCCTAACGCGACCGAAAAGTGGAACACGGCTGTGCTGAAAGTGCCCGGGTTATAGCGGCAACGGACAGATGGCAGTGAGCCCACTTTCCAGAAAAAGCGGTGGCTTTTTATTTTGTAAATTTTTTCCGCCCGATAACATCCGGCGGAATGTATAACTTGACCAGTGGGGCCGATTTGTATTTTCATCACGGGACGGGACATCAGACTTCGGGCAATCTAAAAAACATTCCGGCATCGTGTGTGCCGATTTTCAATTAAATGAATGCAGTTAAAGGATCGAAATCATGGCCAAGCTTAATCGCAGGGAACTTCTCAAGCAAACCGTTGACCACATTGATATTACTGCGCAGCCCGGCATTTTGCCGCTCGTGGAATCCATGAAATCCATGGCTTTTACCTCCCGTGATTTATATCGTGCCGCGGATATTTTTGATCGCATGCTGCGTGATACGCAGTGCGCGGTCATTTTGACGCTAGCCGGCTCGCTGATTTCCGCCGGGTTGAAAAAAGTGATTGTAGATCTGCTCCGCAATAACATGGTTGATGCCATTGTTTCCACCGGTGCCAATATGGTCGATCAGGATTTCTTTGAGGCGCTGGGTTTTCACCATTATCTCGGTTCGCAATATGCCGATGACACGGTGCTTAGGGAACTGCACATTGACCGTATTTATGACACCTACATTGACGAAGATGAATTGCGGATTTGTGATGACACCACCCGCCTGATTGCCGACTCGCTGCCGCCCGGTCCGTGCAGCAGCCGGGAGTTTATCGCGGCCATGGGGCGTTATCTGGTTAAGAATGCGAAAAATCGCGACAGCATCATATTGGCGGCTCATGAAAAGGGCGTTCCAATTTTCTGTCCGGCATTCTCCGATTGTTCCGCCGGCTTCGGCCTGGTGGTGCATCAGATCAACCGTCCCGACAGCCATGTCAGCATTGATTCGGTAAAAGATTTCCGTGAACTCACACAGATTAAACTCATGAATCGTGAAACCGGCATATTCATGATCGGCGGCGGCGTGCCGAAGAATTTCACGCAGGATATTGTCGTTGCGGCTGAAATACTCGGTGCCGATGCCCCAATGCACAAATATGCCATTCAAATCACCGTTGCGGATGTGCGCGATGGTGCCTTGTCCAGCTCCACCCTGCGTGAAGCCAGCAGTTGGGGCAAGGTGGATATTGTTTATGAACAGATGGTCTATTCTGAAGCTACGCTGGCCTTTCCGCTGATCGCCGGTTATGCCTACCATAAAAAAGGCTGGAAGAATCGCAAAGCCATGGATTTCGCCGGCCGCATTGATGCGGTAAATCGGGGTGCCGGATTGGCTTCGACCAAGGTGGAAAAAGTGAAATCCGCCAGCGAAACGGGAAAGGCGAAATCGAAGGCCAATAATGGCAAGAAAATTCCCATGACGGTTTAATGTTGCTGGGCGATTTCAATGCGTTTATATGAGTTGAGCTTAAGGCTTTTTTAAGGATATTGGTCATGCGAATGAAAAATGCTGCTTTGATTTTATCCGCTTCCGTAGCCGCTTTGTTGGGCATCGGGCTTTCCGCGGGAACCTCGCTGGCTCTCCAACCGGGGGGAACGGTGTCATACAGTCTGACTTCCAACTCCTCCACCCCCATCACAATTTCGGACCCCTACATGGTGCTCATTGAGCCGTTGACGGCCACAACCGCCAATGTCGGTGCGGTTTCGATGGGCAGCAGCTTGGCCATATCCAGTGCGGGGGCGACCACTGGTAGTGTAAGTTTCGGCTATGATTCGCTGTCTCTGACTGCAGCGCCCAGTTATTATTCAATTATTGGCGCAATTGGCAGTTCTGATTTAGCCGCAGTTATCAATTCCAATGATTATTCCGCCGCCAATGGCGTGGCTTTCTCTTCATTATTAAGCAACAATCCGAATGACTTGGCGCTGCTGCAGCAGATTGCCAACAGTGTCGGCGGCAGCCTGACCCCCACCTTGACCGACAGTACCGCCGAAGGGGACATCATCAGCGGATTGTCATTGGCTCAGCAGTTCAACCTCAACGAGGTCGGCACCTCTAACGTTGCCATTACGCCAACTCAACTGGATTTTGCCGTGCCCATAGGTGGTTCGGGTGATTTGTTTGAGTTCAGCAACGGAACATTCATCGGCACGGCCACCGTGGTTCCGGAACCGGCTTCATGGATGCTCATGGCCTTGCCGCTGTTGGCCCTGCTGCCGCTTTGGCGTCGGCGGAATGCACGGTAAATCGCGGACCAGGCAATGCTTCCGCCATGCCGAATGCCGCGTTGATAATTCACTATTGAGCGACCATCAAGTTTCCCGAATGGATGATATCAGGATGCGGATTTCTTGTCTCCATCCGGGCAAATCATCCATGGGATTGCATCGTTTATCCCCTCGGCGGCATGAAGGCCCTTACCCCTCCCGCGCGCCGGATTAAGCGCTTCGGCCAAGCTCGTGAAAGATTATCCGCCAAGCCGCACGGCTAACGGCCAGCGCTGCTCTCAAATCGTCTTGCGTCCGGCGGGCCACGGGTTATCATTTATGTATTGAAACAATCTTCCCTTTTTCCGGGTAGCTTATGGTCGCACTGAATGAAATAACTTCGGCAACCAAACCAGGCGGCAAATGCCGTGGCGGCGGTATATCTGCGAAATCGGTGGATCTATTTCCCGCTTTCCTTGGCCGCACCCTGCGTTCCTCCTCTGCCGCCGGCATTCAAAAATCCGCTGTGTCTTTGTGTCGTTGTGGTGAAAATCGGTTTTTGCCCGTTGGTCGTTGTTCGTTGCCTTCTCGTGTACGCATGACACTCGATCCGGTGACGGGCCTCTACTACGCCCGGAATCGGAATTATTCGCCTTCGCTTGGCCGTGTGTTGAGGCAGGAGCTGGAATCCCTATTTTCCGAAGGAGCGGCATATCGGGAGATTAATCAAGGCCCCGCCGGTATCCCGGCGCAGAGGCGCAACCTCGGCCTTCGGCCCCGGCGGGATTTCGCTGGATCGAAGAAGCAAATTCTGCAGGCGAATGCCGCTGGCTCCCGCTCAACATCAACAACGCCAACAGGTATCAGTTTGCGATGCGTAATCCGGTGGATTGGTCAGATCCTGCGACATTGGGCCAAGGGTTGGCGGGTACGGCGGTAACCGTATTGTTCTTCCGCTATTTTTCAATTGGTCTGGTGCGAGAATTCAAGCCGCGACGCAATTGGGTGGTCGGAGCGATGGCGGTAGACATTTACCTTCACAACATGCCCGCGAACATTTCTTCGGTGGCTATTACCGGCGGGCCGCTGGTAAACAGGCCGTCCACGAAGACGTGTTCCGCGTTGGCTTTGGGCAGAAATGATAGAAACCGGACATGGCCGATGCCGGTATTGTAAAAGCAATGCGGCGTGCCGGATGGGATTGTCACCGTTGTGCCGGCAAACACTGGCCGCGGTTCCTGACCGACAAAAAGGGTCCCTTCGCCTTCAAGAAATACCAGCACTTCGTCGCAATTATGATAATGCGGCGGGCAGTGTCCGCAGGCCTCGTAAACCCCTTCAAACACCAGGCAATTGTTGCAGCCACTTTCCGGAGAGGCCAGAAAGCGGATTTTGCCCAGTCGCTGCTTTTGTTCGAGTTCAGTAAGTTGAGCCTGCGATTCCATACGATGGTCTCCATCAACAAAGACAGTCCAGACGACGTTATAAACCAGCCCGGAACGGTACAAACTATCAGGGAATCCTGTTTGATAAGATTCCCCAAACGGGCTGATTTAATCTTCGGCGAAATCGGCTAATGAGTTTATCTTAACTTGATTATCCTTGGTTATAGGATGCCGGGATG
>JAJYZY010000156.1 GCA_021799715.1 Planctomycetota bacterium
GGGCGGAACCGAGTTTTCCAGGGTAGCCAATATTGCTATCCAACCATGACGAACGCGCTGCGGTGATGGCGACATGGGAAAAGCGGGAGGTATTGAGCAGTGAATTGTTATGCGCGCAGACCGCCAGACCGGCGCGAATCGTTGCGTCGCCGAAGTCAATATTTTCGGGAACACCCAATTGCGTCCAATTCCGTCCCCCTTCAGAATAAGACGCACTGACCGTATCTCCGCGGCGGACAAGCTTAAGCCAAACTGGCGTATGCACATTTGCCGCCGTGACCGATCCCGTGAACGGAGATGTTGCCTTGCCGCGCGAAGTGCCGCCGCCCGACCGCGCCGGCCGTGCGACGGTCAGCGCGACTGGGGGAGTCGGCTTATAAGGTGGTGCGGCATGGGGATCAATTGGATTAAAAGAATCAAAGGTTAAAGCCGGCAAACCCGGGTGTTGATCATCGCTGGCACCGGTGTTGTATTGCGATTCAACGACTTTGAGCACATCTCCGGTTTTAGCACCCGCCACATCAAAAAAGTACCACAATGCTCCGGGCAGGGTTTGCTTGTAATAAATCTGCGGTACCGCCGTGGCGGACCTGCCGGTGCGCGTGTTAATCAGCGTGATGGCCGAAAGACTGTCATAATATTGTCCGGCCATAACACCCACATACAGATTGGCCGGCGGCTTGGCGATGATGCGCAACGTCGCCATGGTGGTGGGTGTGTCAAACGGAGTGTTCTCGGCCCTACCGGCCACACCGGATTCGCGCATGTCGCCGCGCGAACCATCGCGTGCGTAAAGCGATGGGTAACTGTATCCCGCGGTTATGCCGTTGAAGCCATTGACCGAGACCGTCAGATACGGCGGCAGTTTCATGAGCGTTTTTAAGCTATATTTCAGCGGACTGGGACTAATGTACAACTTTGAAGAACTCGCCGTTCCGGCGGGTATGAATGGGTGCGCCAGGGGATTGGCACCAACCCAAACGCCGGATGTGGTTCCAGCCGGACTGGTGCCAAATATGACATAGCCGTCATGTCCGAACGCGCGATCGTCCGCACCAGTGGTAATAAACGGTTGGGTAAAAACCGTTCGGCTTGCCAATGAGCCGCCCTGAGCCGATTGCTGCGCGGGATTCAGGATGGTTCTGGTGGTACCGTTGATCAGAAGCACAGAACCCGCGGCCACCGCCCCGCCGGTGTACTCTTTGGTATCGGAAATTGAAGCTTGGGTGCTCTGCGAGTTAGTTTGATAGGAATTACCGCCGGAGGCGGGCGATGCGGCGGGCGTATAGGTTGGCTGCAATACTGGAGCGGAATTGTTGCTGTTGGTATTTTGCGTCGACACCGATGATGGTGCCCCGCTTTGTGCCTGTGGGTTGTCGGAGCCATTGTTATTTTGGCCGCCAGATCCGCCGCCCATTAAGAATATTAACATACCGCCGATTACAAGCAGAAGAACCACTCCGCCGGCAATCCACATTTTGGCGCTGACATGGGCACCTCCGGCATTGTCGGATCGTTTGCGCGAGCCACCGGATTGCGATGCAAAGCGTTCGTCAAGTTTCTCCATGCGATAGGTAGCGCGATAGCTTGGATTTGTATCCTTCCGGGGTTCGCTTTTTGTTCCCGATACATCCTGCACCAGAAATTCTTCCAGCGGAATCCAGTGTTGCCGATCAGATGAGACCTCATGCCCGCGTGTTAATCGGCGGCTCTGGGCCATGCGCCCGATCATGGAGCGCGGATATGGCCCGGTGACCTGCGAAAGATAGCGTGTGTAATACCTTGTGGTTTCATCGGGCATAGTTAGGCCATCTCCAATGAACAGTCCATTGCCAAATTACCAGTCAGAGGCAAGACTGAACCGACCTTGCCTCGGCGATACTTTGATCTTCTACTGTTGTTTATCGGCGAAAGGTGCGAAACAGATAAATAGTTCGATAATGCGTCAGGCAATTCAAGACATATTCATAATAATGAAATATGATTTTCCTGGCTTTTTGCATCACTTTGCCGATACAACCGTTGTACAATATTAATTGTAAGCGTTCGCCTTGAGGTGCCGGATGTTCATTGCAAATGTATATCGTCGTGCGTTATTGGCTTTGGCCGGCTTGGGAATTCTTGTTCCGGCATTAACGGCACACGCGGAGTTTTTTAACCCCAAAGCGCATATACCGCCGCGCGCCCATCGCGTGCGCATGTCCGGTGGGGAAGCCACCGCCCCGCTGCCGCTTCCGGCAACCCCCGTCCGCCGCTCGGAACATCACCGCAAACCTGCTCCGCCGGCGCTGATCGGCATGCTGAACCTCAACGTGATTAAAGATCATCGCGTGATGAATTACCCCACGGAAACCATCGACATTGAAACACTCATGAATTGGACCAATTCGCAGTTGGGCCTGCACTATCGGTATGTGCAGGTGGACCCCATGAAATTCAGCTACAGCCCCACGCAGTTGCCCGTGCTGTATATCACCGGCTGGACGCCGCTTCCGCATTTCAGCCAGGCCGTGCTGGCGAGAATCCGCGGTTACATTACCGCGGGGGGCACATTGCTGATTAACTCCAGTTGCGGCCGACCGGAATTTAATCAAAGCGTGATTCAGTTTGAACATGACTTATTCCCCAATCGGCCATTCGGCCCATTATCACTGGATGACGCCCTGTATCATGATCTGAATCGCATCCGTACATTGCGATTCCGCAAAGGTTTTGGCCCATGGAAACAGATTCCCGCTTATCTTGATGTGATGTACATGGGTTGCCGCGCCGCGATTATCTTCTCCCCCATTGACATGAGTTGGGGTTGGAATGCCGCAGCGCATCCAATTAAAGGCGGCACGCTTTACGCGCAACAGGACGCCCTTCGCCTTGGTGCCAATATCCTGACTTACGTGCTGGCGAACTTCCAATATGGCCGGGCATTTGAAATCCAAAAAATTTATCAGCAGCAGCGCATTGCCACGCGTGACCAGCTCGTGGTGGCGCAAGTGGTCACCAACGGCGATTGGAACCCGACTCCGCACGGCCTGCCGAACCTGTTGAAATTTATTGATCAGAAAACCACCTTAAGTGTCCAGTTCAAACGCCAGAAGGTCACGTTGGATTCGCTGAAAATTGGAGCCTACCCGATTCTTTATATGACGGGCCTGCGCAATTTTGCGTGGACGGCAGTGGAAATAAAGAACCTCCACAATTACCTGCATGCCGGCGGAGTGTTAATTGCCGATGACGCCATGGGAGCCAGCGCGTTTGATCAGGCGTTCCGCAAGGAAATTCAACTAGCCCTGCCGCATCATAAATTGCGGATGTTACCGCTGGATTCTCCGATTTATCATGATGTATTCAACGTGGAACATGTTGATTATTCCGCCGTTGTTCAGAGCACCGCTCCTAACCTGCACCGCCCCGTGCTGGAAGCCATTACCATGGATGGCAACCCGGTGGTGATATACAGCCGGCTGTCGCTGTCCAACGGCTGGGAAGACCTGCCGAATCCGTATGCCAAGGCCTATTCAACGCGTGATTCCCTGGAATTGGGAACCAATATACTCGTATACGCCATGACGCATTGAGCGTCTTGTGCGGCATGTGCTTTGAGGGGTCCAGCGAACTCGGCGCGGCAGCGCGGTTAAATTCCTCGGCCGTTGCGATGGCACTTGGAAATTGATCCACCATCAGTTTATCCGCCGGCCCTGAAGCAGCCTGACTCGGAAATCAGATCGAGCACGTCCTACTTAACGAGTTACAAATACATTCCACAGAAACTTCGTTCGTGATGTCGTCAGCGCGATGCCAAAAGATTGGATTTCTCGAACCTCCGTGCGGTCCGCAATCGCCGGGAGGTAATTTGTGCGAATTGGGAGCGGGCCGCCACCCGGATCGCGCGCGGTGCCGTTTGAATGTCGCCGGAAACAAAAGGCGGAGCCGGTGCATATTCCACCGCCAGTTGAATAACTTTAGCCGCTCTGATACCGACCAACTTCGCCGCTGCCGCCAGCGCTGCGTCAATTCCGGAAGTCACCCCCGCACAGGTGATGAGATTGCCACTGATAACAACGCGGGATCTTCGAGGCTTTGCTCCAAAGTACTTTAACAAATCGAATGAGGCCCAGTGCGTCGTTGCGGGGCGACCAACAAGCAAACCCGCGGCACCGCAAAGTAGCGCGCCGGTGCACACTGAAAGCACAACCCGGGCCTTCGGAGCGCGGTCACGAATAAAACCAATGATTTCCCGATCCTCCATAAGTTCCTCCTGGCCGGGACCTCCGGGAATTACCAGAACATCCAGTGCCGGACACGCCGCGATGGTCACATCAGGCGTGAGAATTAATCCGTGAATATCGCGGACAGGCTCACGCTTTTTCCACACGGCGTAATTCTTAGCCCTCGGCAGCCGGGACAAAATCTCGAACGGTCCGGTGAAATCAAGCTGGTCAATGCCGGGAAAAATGAGGGTGCCTATTTTCATCGTCGTGTACTCCGATCATTCCCATTCGGGATCATATTGGCAATCTTTGATCTAAATCACAGAATTATGCCAAGCCATATTTTCATATCATAGTTTAACAATTTTCCAGATGCGCTGACTGCACGCGAATATTGCAATGATACATCCGTAAGCCATTCCGAGTTGTATTCGGGAACACGTTGCATTCAACTGGCTCCTGCATCGCGCACTTTCGCTATAATTGCACAATTGTGATTGGTGAAGACTCCTTTTTTTAGCCGTACTTGGAGTGGTATTGCCCATGCTGAGAAAAATGAGTCACTCGCGGCCCGTCCGCTGCAGGAATCTCGTGGCCATGCTGAGCGTCATGACCAGCGCCGTGGTTGCAGGTTTAGTAATGTGCAACAGCCCGCGAGCGGCGGATAACTTCCAGCTCATCATGCGAGCATCCGCCGAATCTTCCCCACCGGGTACTGACGAACTATCGGGATGGATCAGCCATCTGACCAGCCCGGTTGCCAAAGCACGGCGCAACGCCAGAAAGCACTTAATTGCCGCCGCGGATTCGGCACTGCCAACGCTGGAAAAAAGCATGCAGGGACCGACCAAACCGCAACTGCGCCGCGAATTACGGCGGGTGATTAACACGATTGCTCGTGTGGACATGCTGCGCGGCCCGTTGGTTACTCTTACATTAGCCCATTGCACGTTAGGACAGGCTATCAATCGCTTGTGTCTTCCGGAAGGCATTCATCCAGAGTTTTATCCCCTTTTCGCCTCCGGCGCGCCGATCCCTTCATATTTTAAGCATCGCCATGGCTTGCGCGCG
>JAJYZY010000157.1 GCA_021799715.1 Planctomycetota bacterium
CCGCAGACAACACAACGGTGGAACGGCTCATCGACGGGCTTGACCGCTTTTTGCACCATTTTGCGGTGCCCATAGCGGATGCGATTGATAATATCGCGGCGGAAAAATATCAGGAAATTCAGTATGGCCGCCAATACTATGGCCCGCTGCGACCAGTCCCCGTTAAGAAACATCCACGCGTACCCTGCCCATGCAATCCAACCGAGATATTTTACGCGCACCGGCAGAATGAACGCGACATAAAGCACGAAGTCAGGATATAAAAACGCAAATGCCAGAAAAACCGATCCGAACAGGTAAAGGCTGGCGACCTCTCCACCGGGTACCAGAAATGCCGCCGCCACGGTGGCCATCCAGCCAATCAGCAGAAAGAGATTGTAGTGCAATTCACCCCAGGTATTCTCCAGGGCGCTGCCAATGAGAAAAAAGAAATAAATATCAAGAAACAGCCAGATTGGACTGTATGATGGTGGAATCAACACAAACGAAAACAACCGCCACCATTGACCCGCCCAGACCAGAGACGGTTCGAGATACATTCGACCAACGATGTTCGGATGGGAGAAGTGCAGGACAAAAAACAGCACCTGCCCGATAATAATCCACAACGTCAAATGCGGAATTGCAAAGCGTGAGAGCTTTCGTTCCAGTTTCTCTTTGAATCTCATGTGCATAAGCCCTTATGGCAAAAAAATGATTCTACATGATCGGGCACGAAAAGCATCTCGGTGCGGGCCGGCCAGCGCACCATGCCGCGCGATCCGGGGACAATTCATTGTGGGCGTCAGATGATCATTGCGTTGCAATTCACGTTGACTTCAGCCGTGGTTACGGTTTATTGCGACGTTGCATGTTACCGGCCGCGCGTTTGCAGGATTGGTTGTGCGTATGGTTGAATTGTTCGCGCAACGTCGCAAAATGCGTCAAATCTCCGGATCATTGCCATCAAGCTCTTGCAAAGAATATCCGGGCGTATATCCTGCCGCATGACAGAGTATCGAGTATAAAAGTAAAGGCGGCGTTATGAGTGAATTGATTATCAGTGTTTCGGGCGTGCGGGGGGTTATTGGAGATTCATTAACGCCAGGCGTGGCTATGGAATTTGGCCAGGCGTTTGGTGAACTGCTCAAACTCACGGCCCTGGATGATCAGACGGCGGCACCGGTGAAAGTGGCCGTTGGCCGCGATTCGCGGGTTTCCGGTCCCATGATACAGGCCGCTTTTTGTGCGGGATTGATGTCGGTTGGCGTACATGTGGTGGATTTGGCCATCGCCACGACGCCCAGTGTGGCTTTAATGGGCCGATACTTAAAGACCGATGCGTCCGTGGTGATCACCGCATCACATAATCCGCCGGAATACAACGGCATTAAATTTATTTCCCATGACGGTATAGCATTTTCCGGGGATATCATTTATCAATTGCGGAAGATATTCGAATCGCGGTCATGGAATCTGGAAGCCATTGACCGAATCGGAACCCTGACCACGGATAGCCGCGGTCATGCCAATCATGTTCAGGCGATTCTGCCGCTTGTTGATGCCAGGGCCATCAGTGCGCACCGTTACCGCGTGGTGCTCGATAGCATCAATGGCGCGGGCTGCGCTCCATCACCGATGTTGCTGGGCAAACTGGGCGTGGAATTGGCCCATGTGAACAATCAGGCGACGGGACGGTTTGCCCATCCACCGGAGCCGACGCGGGAAAACCTCACGGATTTATGTCATCAGGTAACGCGCCACCGGGCGGCGGTGGGTTTTGCCCAGGACCCGGATGCGGATCGGCTGGCGGTGGTGGATGAACGCGGTACGTATATTGGCGAAGAATACACGCTGGCACTCGCCGTTCTCAGCAGAGTTATGGTGAAGCCGGGGGTTATTGTGTGCAATTTGTCCACCAGCCGGATGGTGGATGATATTGCCGCGAAATTCAAATCAGCGGTCATTCGCACACCGGTGGGGGAGGCCAATGTGGCGGCGGCGATGATTGAACATCAGGCGGTAATCGGAGGCGAGGGCAATGGCGGGGTGATCGACCCGCGCATCGGCCCGGTGCGTGATTCACTGATCGGCATGACGCTGATTTTGGATTTGATGTCCCGAACCGGAAAACCACTTTCCCAGATTGTCAGCGCCATACCGAAGTACGCGATGATTAAAACTAAATTTCCGGCTACACGGTCCCAGGCGGACGAGCTGGTGGAAAAAGTAAAAACGGAATATGCGGATCAAAAGCTGGATTTGCAGGATGGTGTGCGTATTGACTGGCCGGAGGGTTGGGTGCATGTGCGGCCAAGCAATACGGAGCCTATTGCCCGGGTGATCGCCGAGGCCGCGGATGAAAAAACCGCCCAGGAGCTCATTGCCCGCGTACAGCGGCTCGGCGGAACGCGTTAAGCGATGCAAGTTGCTGTTTGTTACTCGTGTGATGATTTGAAGTTTTATTCGCGTGCGTCCGGCGGAAATACGCTCGGCGCGGCAAGCCGCCCGCCCATCGTGCAACGGAAAGGTATTGACGGCTCATATTACGATCCCAAGGGCTTGCTGAAATAATCGCAATTTCAAATATTGGTTTGACAGTGTTTGGTAACAAATGCAATTTGTGTGTTTTTTCCGCGTCTTATCGGTCATGAAAAATTATTAAAGATTTTTCTTCCCTTGGTTGCGACGATGTGCTACGATCATCTTAGTGATCCGGCAAGTCACCGGGTTTGGAAGGAAGCTTGAGACGAGGAGAGATTTCATGGCAAAGCGTATTCAAATCAGTCGATCCGAACTGCCGATTGTTCTGGCGGCGGTGATTATCATCGTCGGCGTGATGTGCTGGAGCCACAGTGAACAAAAGCGTACCGATGCGATGGCCAATACCCGCATTACCCTCGCATCACTGCAAGTGGCGTTTCAACAATATCGGGAATTTGGCGGTCCCATGCCGAAGATGCTCAAGGGACACTCAAGCATATACAGCTTTCTGGTCGCGTATCAGCGCTTTTACGCGCGACGCAATGCGGCTGGCCAGTGGAAAAATAATCCGCATCTGCTGATTTATCTGCGGCCTAAACTCACCTCGCTGGGCTGGATTTCCATGCCCGGTGGCGGAAAGATGCGGGCAATGATCGAGGTGCGGGACGGGTTCGGCCACCTGATTCATTTTCTCAATAATCCGGTCAAAAATATTCATGCGCCGTGTTTTGCGGTACGCTTGCCGCCGGAAGCGGGCAGCCGCAAATGGCTTTACAGTACCGATGAAATCCGCTGAGGCTTTGTGATAAGTTGTTGTGCCTGCCAAATGCATTATGTTGCGGCCGTTCGTGATCATGGAGTGTGCCTCCGGCAACGACTCCAACACTTTTACGATCGCCGGCCACACTGATTAATGCGGGCCATTGTTAAAAAAGCCGTAACCGTTTTCGGGGCCACAATAGCGAAAAGTTTTCATGCCGATGAGCAATCAAGGAAAACCGAACAATTGCACCACCATTGCGCAGCTCGTGAATCGAACGTGCCATCTCCGCAGCCGTTTGTCGGTGGGACATTAGCTTGACGCGGGAGCGTCAAGTTGGATGCGAAATGGCATTGGGATCAACGCCGCAGTCGATTCGACACGACCGGCACCAAAGTTTACGAAGGGAATCGGATTTGGGCCATCACACAGCATTCGGCGAACAACCGTGATGATTCCGCATCAGGCCTTGTTGGCGTCGCGGGTCGAAATCGGTTGACGGCACGGCCAGTAGAGGGCGATATGGGGGCTGTAAACGGTTGCAAAATTTGTGGCTGAACTGCCCGGTAATGTGTGCGATTACACCTTCACGACAAACCGGAAATATTTCGTCAAACTTTTCCGATGAGTATGCTGGTATTATGGCCGCCAAAGCCGAAGCTATTGCTCATCGCGTACGCCATATTACCCTGCCGGGCCACATTCGGCACATAATCCAGATCGCACAAGGGGTCGGGTTCCACAAGGTTGATAGTCGGGGGCAATTCGCCGCGTTGCAGAGCCAGGCAGGTGATGGCCAATTCGATGCCGCCGGATGCACCCAGGCTATGGCCCAAGGCTCCTTTGGTGGAACTGACGGGCACCTTTTTGGCACCGGAACCGAATACGCGATGCACTGCGCGCGATTCCGCGAGGTCTCCGAGTTCAGTGCTTGTGCCATGGGCGTTGATATAACCGATTTTATCGGGGCTGACCCCCGCTTCCCGCAGCGCCTTTTCCATGGCTTTGGCGGCTCCGGTTCCGTTTTCATCCGGGGCGGTAATGTGGCAGGCGTCGCCGGTGGCTCCGCAGGCCAGCAATTCGGCGTAAATACGTGCGCCACGGGCTTTGGCATGTTCGTATTCTTCAAGTAAAACCACGCCCGCGCCTTCGGCCATGACAAAA
The DNA here is from genome assembly GCA_021799715.1 of Planctomycetota bacterium. The sequence goes on from JAJYZY010000157.1 coordinate 4,388, forward strand.
CCATTGCGGTTTTTTTCAAACGGGCGACTTGCCAATTGTGGTTCGTCGTTGCGTGTGGACAGTGCCCGCAGGGCACAAAATGCCGCCAGCCCCAGTTTGGTAACCGCGGCTTCGGCCCCGCCGGCCAGCATGATGTCGGCATCGTTATATTGAATGGTGCGCAAGGCATCTCCGATGGCGTTGCCGGAGGTGGCGCAGGCGGTGGCGGTGGCCGATACGGGTCCGCTTAGGCCCCACTGTATGGATAAATTACCGGCCGCGGCATTGACCATCAATTTGGGGACGGTAAACGGCGAAACGCGATCCACGCCGCGGGCCAGCATCTTATCGTATTGCTGCTCCATTTCTTCAATGCCGCCGATGCCCGATCCAACTATGACGCCGGCACGGTCACGATCGCATTTGGAGAAATCAATTCCGGAATCGGCCACGGCATGAATTCCCGCGATCATGCCAAACACGGAAAAACGGTCGAGCCGTTTAAGTTCCCGGTGGGGCAGGGATTTCTCTGGATTGAATATGTCCGGTGTAATTTCACCCGCGATCCGGCAGGGATATTTGCTTACGTCAAAACGCGTGATCGTATGGATGCCGCAGTTCCCCGCCAGCAGCCTGGTCCAGAACTGCTCAAGATCGTCGCCAAGGGGCGTTACCACGCCCAAGCCTGTAATAACAACTCTGCGTTTGCTCATCGTGCCGAGCAACTCCAAAAAAACCACCGGTCCATCATACGCTGAAGGCATGAAGACGTGTCTTTAAGACGGACAGTACCGGAGGGTTACTCCTGCGATTTCAGCTTCGCGGCAATCGTCTTGATGTAGTCGATAGCCTGTCCGACGGTCTGAATCTTTTCCGCCTCTTCATCGGGAA
>JAJYZY010000158.1 GCA_021799715.1 Planctomycetota bacterium
TGCGGTTGAATTGCTTCTCCGGTTCCAGTTGTTGACCAGATCAATGGCCTCGCGGATGCAGGTCAGCATGCCCAACGCCAGAATATCAATTTTCAAAATCCCCATCGCATCCAGATCATCTTTATCCCATTGAATGACCGACCGGCCCGGCATGGCGGCGTTTTCAATCGGGACCAGTTCGCACAGCGGTTGTTCGGTAATGACAAAACCGCCCACGTGCTGCGATAAATGCCGGGGAAAGCCGATTAATTCCCCGGCCAGTTCCAGCACCTGCATCAGGGTTGGATCCAATGGGTTAAGCCCCAGTTCCCGAAGCTGTTTTTCCCGGATCATTCCCTTTTCCCACCAATCCCCGCTTTTGGCCAGTTTGTCCGCGCAATCCAGTGACAACCCCATGGCTTTTCCGACGTCCCTTAGAGCGCTTTTGCGCCGATACGAAATAATCTCCGCGGTAAGCGCTGAACGATCATGGCCAAAACGTGTGTAGATATATTGAATAACTTCTTCCCGGCGTTCATGTTCAAAATCAATATCAATATCCGGCGGCTCATTGCGTTGCCTGCTGATGAACCGTTCCATCAGCAGATCAATGCGCTGCGGATCCACCGCGGTAATGCCCAGGCAATAGCAGACCGCCGAGTTGGCCGCCGCTCCACGTCCCTGGCATAAAATATTCCGTGAAATCGCGAAGCGTACAATGTCATATACGGTAAGAAAGTAGGCGGGATAATTTAATTCTGCAATCAGCGAAAATTCATGCTCCAACCGCCGTTGCAGGCTTTCCGGAACGCCGTCCGGATAGCGTTTCGCGGCGCCTTGTCCGGTCAGATGAATCAGATATTGCATCGGCGTTTGGCCCGGAGGGCATATTTCATGTGGATAGTGATACGCCAGTTGAGCCATGGAAAAACTTTTCGTCCGCTCCGCAATTTCAACCGACCGCGCAATGGCCCGCGGATAATCCCGAAATAGTTCACACATCTGCGTGGGAGATTTCAGATGCCGCTCGGCATGGGCAATGCGATCAAGACCCAGCTCATGAATGGTGCGGCCCATGCGAATGCACGCCAGCACATCCTGCAGGCGACAGCGTTGCGGCGTGTGATATAGAACATCGTTTACCGCCACCAGCGGCACATCGGCGCGGTGTGAAAGGTCCGCCAAATGCCCCAGCCGACGTGCGTCATCGCCGCCATAATGGCGGCTGGCCGCCAGGGACAACCGATCTTCCTTAAACACGGATTGTAACGAAGCCAGCAAACGCTCCATGGTTCCATCAGGGCGGGCGGGGGGAACGACGACCGCCAGCAGGCCGGTCTGATATTCAAAGACATTTTCCAGTGTGATGCGGTAAGAACCCTTGGCGGCTTGCCGGCGGCCCAGCGTGATAAGTCGGCATAATCGGCCATAAGAGGCCACATCCGTGGGATATAACAGCAGTCCATAATTGTTGGAAAATTCCGATTCAGCGCCCATGGCATCAAGATGTATATGGGTTCCCACAATCAGGTGTATGCCGGCCTGTCTGGCCGCGGTATAGGCCCTTACCATGCCCGCCATCGTGGCATGATCCGTCAATGCAATGGCATCATGGTTCAATTCGGCGGCCCGCTGGATAAGTTCTTCCGGATGGCTGGCACCATGCAGAAACGTGAAGTTGCTGGTGGTTTGCAGTTCCGCATATCCCGATGCACATGTCGGGTCCCGCCGATGTGTTACCATCGGTTTATAACGCTTTTCAGGCTGTTCCGGCATAACAAATCAATGGACCCATTCACGCTGCCGCAATCATCAAATGTCCAATAGGACATTTTCAGTGCGGGAAATTCCGGCGCATGCGTCATTGCTTAATTTTCAAAACCGACATTCCACTTGCCCTGATGTTCTATACCCATAATCCATGCACCAGCCATTGTCCCGTTTCCAATTCATGAAACACCCATAGCCATTGTCCGTTCTGATCCAGCACGGCAAAGTAATCCCGTGTGATTGCCGCGGTGCCTGTCCACCAGGCAGTGGTTAATCGTTCCGGCCCCAGCGCCCGCCGACAGGTGTAAATGTGGCCCCGCCATTGAATATGTTCCGGCGCGTTATTCGCGCCGCCGGTTATCACCTGCGCCGCTTCGGGCGCGGCCAACAGCAGTGAGGGGCGCGGGGTGGTGACAAAATCATCCGATCGTATTATTGCGCCGCCGCGGGTTTCCAGCGCATTTAATCGCATGGCCTGTTCGGGAATATGTGAACGTCCCGCCGCAACCATGCCGATGCGCATGGCCGGCAGCCGTGCTCGCAAAATATCCAGCACCGGCGCTAAAGGCGTCATAGCGCCGCTGCGGCCCCATCCGGCGGGGGTATCGGTGCATAATTGTTCCGGCGGCAGAAGATGTGTTTCCACGGCGCGGAGGGTCAATATTTCCAGGCCGCCGACCAATCGCAGTTGCTCGATTCGCGGTTTAACCGCCGCCCATAATCGCTCCGCGCTCCGTACCGCCTGGGCCAGTGGAATGGTAATAATGGATGTCTGTGCGCCCGATGCGCGCATTTCCAACTGCGTGGTGCCTATATTGCGTTGCGTTAATTGGTGCGACAGCTTGTCGGTTAAGGCCCGTGCCGCCAGCATAATGCCTTCCAGATTTTCCACCGGTCCATCGGCCCGCCATTGTGCCTCCGGCGCGGTGGATAACGTCAGTACAGTGGGCAGTTCCGTCCGCCTGCCCAGCAACTGATCCACCCGCAGCAGCAATTCCGGCGGAAATCGAACCGCCAGTTGATCCCGGTTCATCGTCATCACCTGCCCCGTGCGCGTTATGCCAACCTCCCGTAACGCCGCCTGCGTATCCGTGCTGATGCGCAACGCCGCTACAGGAAAATCTTCCATGGCCGCCGCAATATCCGCGGGATCATCAATTATTGTGGGAACCGCCGCATAACGGGCCATCGCCATGGCACTGCCAATGGTGGGGGCAACAGCGCCACGACATGATAGTTCATTGCGCCGCAGGATTCCCATGATGCGCCGGGTCAATGCCATCGGCCCGCCGGCAAGATGTTCCATGCCGCTGATATTGAATAACAGACAATCCGAACCGGGGTGGGGGTCGTTGCTGGGAAATGGCTCGCCGATGCTCACTGCGGGGGAAAATCGCAGTGCCCATCGCGCCAGTTTTTCCAGTAATTGCCGGCTTGCCATGCCGTCCCATGGCATTATCACCACCCGCGGCAGCAATGCCCGAGCTTCCGATACGGCCATGCCCGGAAAAATGCCGCGTCTTTGGCAGGTAGCGCAACACCGTCCCACGATTTCCTGCCGGCTCTGTGACAGGAACAATAACAAGGGGCCCTGGGTGATGTCGGACCGTAACGCATTGGTCCTTCGTTGTTTTAACCGCGTCGCCTGAATATCCCAATGCGGCAGATAAATACACAAAAACAAACTCATGTCACACTCCGTGAGTTAGGTATATGTTAGGTATAACACATCGGTATGCGAGATGTCAAATCAAATCCTTTTAAGCGTCCGCCCGGGCCGGCGGCATTCGTTTTAGCATTTTCCGCCGCAACGGTGTCAAGAAATATCAACCATGTTAAAATGAACCCATTGACCCGCTCGGGTGGCGGAATTGGCAGACGCGCCGGATTTAGGTTCCGGTTCCGAAAGGAGTGCAGGTTCGATTCCTGTCCCGAGCATATTGAGATATGTATTCTTGTGAATATGAATGCAAATCCCTGCAAATGGCGTCATTTGCATCTCCTGCCGCTGGATTATTCCCTTCCTTGCAGGGCATTTCGGGCGCTTGCTGCACCGAGTCCCGCACCGCGGGCTGCTTCGATGATCCGATGGCCTTGGCATAATCATCATCCGTGACCTGCAGGTAGTGCTTTATAGCAATGCGAGGGCTGTTGCCCAGCCAGGCCGTTACCGTATGAATTGGAAAATCTTTTATTAGTTCCGTTTCTCTGCTGCTGCGCAAATTTACAAAAAGCTTTGGCCATGGTGCCACACCTGCCTTGGCGATAATCCGCTCAAAGTGGGTCCGCAAATTAACGGTGTTGCTGCGGTATCGTTGAACAATATGCTTTGCTTCTGGAAGGGCTTCCTCAAACGCCTCCGTCAGCGCCCGCTGCAATTCAGGAAACAAGGGAATAATCCGACTTGATTTACCTTCATGATGCGCGGTCTTGGGTGATGGCACTGTCAGTCGCGAATCTTTCCAGTTCACATGCTCCCATTGGAGAGATAAGACTTCGCTGGGGCATCGTAGGCCACCATAACGCACCAGACAGACAATGGCTTTCCAGGTTGCATCGGGGCAATGTTGTAGTATGGCTTTGGTTTCTTCTTGGGTTACGTAACGGAATTTGTCGGGATTGCTCCGCACCTCCGTGGCCATCCCCGCAAACGGATTATCCGGAATAAGCTTGTATCGTTTGGCTGCATTAAAAATTTGGCGACAAATCCCAATTCTTCGGCGAACGGTGTTGGGACCTAACCCTTTTCCCTCCAGATAGAGTCGTATTGCATCCGCATCTGTCGGCGTTATTTCTGGCATACGCTTAGATGCTCCGACACTTGATATTAGATCGGCCTGTGCATCGGTATACCACCGCAAAGTAGTTGCCTTAATATCAGTACGGGAGGCGATATACCGTTCTAAAAATGACCCCAAATCGCTATTCTCTTTGGGCGGAACCAATCCCGTCGTTGCCACTTTCGCGTGAAACTCATCAGACAGCTGGGCAAGCCAAGCGGACGTTTCCGCATCCACGGGTAGATTGGAATGCTTCGAGGCAACCAAGCTCTCGATTCGAATCCGTACTGACTCGGCTTGACGTTTGGTAATTTTACCCAGCCGTATTGACTTGCGCGTACCATTAAGGTGAAATTGAATCCTCCGGCCACCGGATGATTCAGTATATAGTGTCGCCATGTTGTATTCCTTTCCAAAATGCCGTTTTCGCTCAATTATAGTGTTTGGTTTGACGCAAGTGAACAATCGATCGAGATTTGCCATCGACACGTCAGGGCGAAATCATATATAGACAATCATATATGACGATTTGAGTTTTCCCGTGTGTCCGGGCATGCCGGTCGCAGCTTTTCCGCCAACGGGCGTGAAAATGGCGTATATTGCTCGTTTTAAC
>JAJYZY010000159.1 GCA_021799715.1 Planctomycetota bacterium
TCATTCCAACCGGGTGACACATCCGCAAACGACCAGTATGGATTGCCCCCGTTTACCGCCAGGCGAACATCATACCGCCCGAAAAAATGCGCTGCCGCCGCTTTCGGAACATACACCCAAAGTGATATGGCGCGGTAATGCCGCAAATCAATGCCATTCGATGGATGAATCAGGATTGCGGGACGCACGTCTCCGTAGCCCGAGCGGGGGCGGGCCTTTTTTGAACTGACGGTAATTTTTACTCCGGGGCGTACACCCGCTCCGGGATTTTCCGCTTCATTGGCAATAATTTCCAGGCTTCCGGTGCCGCGATGGATATATTTTGGATTGGTGTTGAAGGTCATGCTCACACCGCGCCCAAAAACGCGTATATGATCCAGTGCCTTGGGGGAATTCAAATCAATTAAAACCGGACGATCCGTTGCCGCGGCGGCCATTGCATGCGGCGCACAAAAACCAAGTAAGACTGACACCAGCGCCAGACGGCACGATATTCGCGATAAATTCATGGTCCATGCTCCGAAAAGCTTTGAAATCGCCGCACCAGCCGTGCAATTACACCTGACCGCAACAAGTTATGTTCATGCCACAAGCGGAAAAAACCAGACCGGCACAACACGAACATACTTCGCAACCTGGAGATCATCCAGATTGTCGCAATAACAGGTTGATCTTTTGCCTCCGGTCCATAAGTCGATGCTACCGGCCCTTGTACCGGAGGGTTCCTAAACTTCGCCGCGTCCCGCCGCCGCCTGCAACTTACGCTGTTGCGCCTGATAGCGCAGTTGCGCATCAATAAATGGCTGCACTTCGCCATCCAGCACCCGGTCGGGTTGGAAGACTTCATAACCGTTGCGGTGATCTTTCACGCGACGGTCATCAAGGACATAACTGCGGATCTGCGAGCCAAACGCGATTTCACCTTTTTCGCCATAAAGGCGGGCCAATTCGGCATCACGTTTTGCCTCTTCAAGTTTATTAATGCGGGCTTTCATGATTTCCATCGCCAAAGCCCGATTTTGTACCTGGGATCGCTCACTGGTGCAGACCACCTGAATTCCCGTGGGTTTATGGGTAATGCGAATTGCGGAGGCCACTTTATTGACATTCTGTCCGCCCGGACCGCTGGCCCGGACAAAGGCGATAATTTCCAAATCCGCATCAGGTATTTCAATTTCTTTATCCGCGCCTTCAAATACCGGCGTCACATCGACACTGGCGAAGCTGGTATGCCGCCGCGCGTTGGCGTCGTATGGGCTGATGCGCACCAGCCGATGCACGCCGACCTCGCAATTCATATTCCCCGTGGCATACGGTCCCTTGACCATCAATGTTATTCTGCGAATGCCCGCCTGCTCACCATCCAACCGGTCCACTTCGCTGACATCCCATCCGCGGCGTTCGAAGTACCTTAGGTACATGCGTAGCAGCATATCCGCCCAGTCGCAGGCTTCGGTTCCGCCGGCTCCGGCGTGAATTTGAATAAAGCAATCACTGGCATCATGCGGGCCGACGTACAATGATTGCAATTCAAGCTGATCCACGCGCTGGGTCGTGGTGATTAACGCCTGATCCGCTTCTTCCAGCAGGGCCGGGTCTTCCGCGCCCATTTCCAGCATCACTGGAATATCGCCCAATGATTTCTCAACCTCATCAAGCGGATCCATGATGAGTTTTAATGTCTTAAATTCACGAATGGTTTTACGCGCCTGATCCTGATGATTCCAGAAATCCGGTGCCTCCATGCGCTGTTCCAGAACTTTTAATTGGCGGCGCTTTTCCGCAACGTCAAAGAGAGTCGCGGATGCTTTGAACCCGCGCCTCCAGTGTGGCCACCAGTGCCTCCATATTTTCCCGTGCCATAGTGGCTCCTTAAAACCGCCATCCTAGCCGGAATCATGATTTTTGGCGAATCCGCGCCTGGCTTTGTTGCCTTGGGGCGTAATGTGGACTATTCCAAACCGCTGGGCAGGCGGGATTTTAATTCAAAGAGCTTTTGAGAATATATTTTAGTCGTCGCTGCTGGCCTGAATTGCGGCCATTGCCCGGAACCGTTTTTGATCCTGTGGCTCATCTGCGTGCCAAAAGAAGGTCTATACGGAATTTCATCATGGCTATACGATGGTGGCGATGACACCGGTAATTCACAACCTGCATCTCTTTGCGTCACATAGTGTCACCAGTGAACCGCTGGAAACCGCGGCCCTGTTGGCCGTTTTTGGCATTCTTAGTCTCATTGCGGTGTTATCCAGCCGGGCGGCTGATCGGGTGGGTATCCCGGCCGTTTTGCTTCTGCTGATACTGGGAATGCTGGCCGGTCCGCAGGGGTTCGCGGGTATTGCCTTTCAGAATTTCCATTTTGCGTTTCGGCTCGGAACCGTGGCGCTTATTTTGATTTTATTTGAAGGCGGCCTGACCACGCCGCTTGCCGCGGTACAGTCCGTTCTCCTGCCGGCATCACTGTTAGCAACCGTGGGCGTGGCTCTAACCGCCGTCATCATTGCGGTGGCCGGTCATGTCATGGGTTTGAACTGGCCTGAGGCCATGCTGATTGGAGCGGTGGTGTCATCAACGGATGCGGCGGCGGTTTTTTCGGTCTTACACGCGGGACGGCTGCGGCTCAAATCACGATTATCGCGCACTCTGGAAGTGGAATCATGTATCAATGATCCCATGGCCGTGATTCTTACCACGATGGTCATAGAGGTTCTGTCGCGTCGGCAACCGGCGCTGGGATGGTTATTCTTGCAGGTGCCAATTCAATTGATCGTCGGCGGGGTGGTGGGGGCGCTGCTGGGGCTTGCCGCGCGCTATATTTTGCGGCGCATGCCGCTGCCGAGCACCGGCCTAATTCCCGCATTTACCCTGGCGATGGCGATATTATCCTATGGAGCTGCGACCATTTTGGAAGGCAGCGGATTTCTGGCGGTGTACGCAACTGCTCTATTTATGGATGCATCAAGCCTGCCGTTTCGCAGCGGCCTGGTGCGCGTGCATTCCGCCCTGGCGTGGTTGGGACAAATTGGAATGTTTTTAATGCTGGGTCTTCTTATTCTGCCATCACAATTGGCGCATGTTGCCTGGCTGGGGTTGGGAATCGCCTTTGCCTTGGCGCTGATTGCCCGGCCGCTGGCGGCGGCGGCATGTCTGCTTCCGCTGCGGTTTTCGGTTTTAGAGACGCTATACATTGGATGGACCGGTCTGCGCGGCGCTGTGCCGATTATTCTCGCCACATTTCCAATGATGGCCCATCTGCCCGGAGCACAAAGAGTTTTTACCATCGTATTTTTTGTCGTGGTGGTCAATACCTTAATTCCCGGCGCAACGATCCGCTGGGTGACACGCCGCCTGGGGTTCGGACAGGAGGAAAAACCATCGCCGGAAGCGGTGTTGGAAATAAATTCCGCGCGACCATTGGGAGGAGAACTGGCATCCTTTTTTATTGAACCGTCCGCGGCGGTGTGCGGGGCGGCTCTGCGGGAACTGGAGTTTCCCACCGGTGCCAGTGTCATGCTCATTGTGCGGAACAATCAACTCATAGCTCCGCGCGGTGACACGGTTATACAAGCCGGTGATCACGTTTATATGTTCTTTCAACCCAGGGACAAATCCCTCATGGACCTGCTTTTTGGACGGGTCGAAGATGGCGGTTTGGTATAGATCAAAATGGCCTTACAGCCGACAAGGAATGCCGTGGGCTTACAGGCTGGGTTTTACCAACATCGGGTTTTCGTTGCCACACCGAGAGCTTGACCAACCGGCCACGGATTTGTAGGGCGGTTGCGTGAATCAGTTGAAATTATATCAGCCGAAGCACTGAAATTAAATTCTCACGCGCTTTCGCAAGCCGGCACCGGCCAGCAGCGCGACAGAACCCACCGCCACCAAGCCGAAAGACGCCGGAACGGGCAGAGGTCCGCCTGCTGGTATGGCATTGAGCGGGGGGGTGAAATTCGGGCTGGCAAGGTCAATTTCTCCGGTCGAACTGATATTGGCCACCTCAATATTGCCGGTCAACGTCGAACCGGTACTGAGCGTCGCATTGGGAGCCAGAATGGAACCATAAAATCCAGAGGATAGCCCGATTGCTGTAGCTTGGCTGAAATTCCAGATGACATTGTCGGCCAGAGTGCTGTTGCCATTAAAGTTAACGCCACTCGGCTCGGTGAAATTTGTCCCCGATACATTGATCAAAACTTGCTGATTGGAGCCGATTCCGTTGCCACCATTGAATTCAATGCTGTCGTTCTGTGCAAAGTCTGTGCTGGTGATATCAACAACGACGAAATCTCCGGCATTGCTGGGGATGATGAAGTTCATGCTATTGCTGCTGGTCTGAACGGACGCGCCACTTGTGCTGGCAAGCGCTGCCCAACTATTCGAGGTATTGGTTAGTGTGGTTGTAAAGTTCGTGAGATCAGTGGCGGGTTGGGACGAATTTTGCGTTGTTGAACCCCCGCTATTAGCTGTAAATCCCGATACCGCTGACCCGCCGAGTTCCACATTGCCGTTATTAACATGCACATTTGTGGATGTAATACCGCCGGTGGCCTCCAGGCCTATCGAATCTCCATTAGACAAACCATTGTCCGCGAAGGTCGAGCCGGCGACATCGCCGTTGATGAACGCGCTTCCCTGAATATCGCTATTGTCGTTGAAGGTTCCCACGGAAGTGCGTCCGCCGTTTACGTTTGCCGTGCCCAGGACAATTACGTTGAATTCCTGCATCGGAAATACGGAACTGGCAGCGGCATTGTTGCCTCGCAATCCCATGGCCGCGCAAATCGCACCAGCGGCCAACATGCCACACCGAATGGGGCTGAATTTCTGATTTTGTTTCTTGCTCTTGAAACGTAAGAGGTTCATGTGAACTCTCTCCTTCCGGTTAACAGGGCTTTTCTAAAAATGTGCGTGTAGCATCTTGCCGCACAACAAGGGAGGGAATCTAATGGATTAGAACAATAAAGTCAAATAATTATACGCTAAAAGAAATTATCGGCCCTTTTTTGCTGTCTGTTGACAAAGCACCAGCGGCCTGTATATATTGATCTTGTTATCGGTATGCCTCTACCTGTTGTGGTAGGTGGCATCGAAAGAGGGAACCCGGTGAAAAGCCGGGACTGCCCCGCAGCGGTAAACAGG
>JAJYZY010000160.1 GCA_021799715.1 Planctomycetota bacterium
GGATAGGCCGTATATGCCTCCTTGATTCTATTTAGCAGAATATTCCGCGGCACATAAACGCGTGGATCAGTCAATGCGGCAAGAAGGCCTATCATGCGCGGCGGAATGCCTTGTGGCATGCCGGCGCAAGAAAGATTATTCGTCGAAAAGAGACCTGACGACCGACTGCCGCGGCTGATAACCCATTCCGCGGGGTGTTCGTGCCGGCCCGACCACGCCGATACGCGGCAGCGGCTGCGGCTTACCGGCAGCATTCGCAGATCATGTTCCGCGCGCCGCGCCAGAGCAGAAAATGCGCCATTGTAAAGTTCCTCTATCCACGCCACTTGTTCAGCACTTTGCGGAATGTAATAAAATCTGCGCCCATACCAGCGCAGGGCCGCCAGCATCGGATCATGATCCTGTTTATCAGCCATGATCAGTGCGTAGAATTGGCCTCGCGTAAGCAACTGATGCAGCAAATTCAAGGCGGCCATGCGCACCGCCATGATCTGTGCGTGGAAAAGCTTGTCCGCCAGGCAATCGCGCAAGGTGCTACCGGTCAAAGCGCGAATCGCATCAGCTTCCGGCCTCTGCACCAGAACGAAGCGGTGGGCGGGGCGATCCAGTGAAAGAATCAGTGGGTCCACCATCGCGCGATCGCCTGCGGCCTGCGCCAGCGAGCAGGCGTGAATCAATACGCGCCAGTGTTGGAAAAGGGGAATCTGCCGGGCCAACACGCCCAGCCCCAGCGATGGATCCGCCGCCATCAGTTGGTTCATGGCATAAATCTTCATCTTCGGCGACTGTCCGTACCCCGCAATGATCCGCATCAGCACGGCCAAGCGTGCGGGATTGGTCGCCGGGACCAAACGCAATAAGCGACGATCGGCTTTTTTACGCGCACGTGCCGCATCGGAAACATTCCCCAGCGTATGCAATAGTAGCGTTGGCCGCGGGCCTGCCCCAACTGTCGCGCTATTTAACGCACAGCCGCCGAGTTGCGCCGCGATGGTCAACAACCCCGCGGCGGCGATGCCCACCTGCAACATCCATGGCCAACGCGTTGTCTGACAAAGCAGTACCATGTCCATTTTACCCGTGCTCAACCCTGACGACCCCTCATAAACCGCCCAAGCATTTTACAGGCGGTATGTTTTGAAACCGTTAATCCAACCAACCACCGGACGAAAGGCGGCCCGATCCTCCGCCAGGCATACAGGACATTTCAGATCCATTGTAATCCCGGCCATTACCCGGACAGGCTCTCTCGGCCTTTAGCCTTGCAATTCAGAGCTTCTGCGCACAAGATTAGCGGCACGGTCAGTGCCGACCGTGCCGGGGTGGATGATGGCCGCTTTTTTATTGCATAATTTGGATGTCCTGCTGCCCATGCTGGTGCTGTTGGCCTTGGCGGCGGTTTTTGCGGCTGTGGAAACCATGTTTTTTTCCCTGACACGTCATGAACTTTATGAGTTTAAAATCAGTGGTAAACGTGGGCAAGTGCTGGCGGCTGCCTTGCGCGAGCGCAGTCGGCCCCTGCTGGTGCTGATTCTTCTGGTGAATATGGCCTGCACCATTCTGTTTTTTGTGCTTAGCACTATTTTGCTGCAACGCCTGAACCGGCATTATGGGCACTATGCGGTTATCGCGTTGAGCTTGGCACCGGTGATAATTGTGGCGTACTTCGGGGAATTGGTTCCGAAAATTTTCGCACGAAGATTCAACCGGCACCTGGCCGCCGCCGCGGCAGGCCCCATGACCGTTCTGATGCGCGGCGCTGCGCCGGTGCTGGGGGTTATTGAACGGGTATTAATTAATCCGTCGCACCGGCTTCTGGGGCGCAAGGCCGGCCCGCATTTATCCCTGACGGAATTGCGCGAACTGCTGCTGATGAGCCGCGATCAGGGGGTGATTGACACCGCGGAAAATCAAGTGATTCAGCAAGTGCTGTGGCTGCGGGAAATCCGGGTGCGCCATGTGATGGTGCCGCGGGTGGATATGGTGGCTTTTAATATCCAGCGACCGATTTCCGAGCTTTCAGACTTGCTGCAGCGCAGTAGGCTTTCCAAGATTCCGGTTTATGACCGGGACATTGATAATATTCTCGGCATCCTGTATGCCAAGACGTTTTTGCTGGATACCCCCGCCAATTCCGCGGGTTTGGTGCCATTGCTTAAACCAGCACATTTTGTGCCTGAACTGCAAACACTGGACCAGTTGCTGGCGGGATTTCGCACTCGACATCTGCAAATGGCCATTGCGGTGGATGAATACGGCGGCATTGCCGGCGTAATTGCGTTGGAGGATGTTGTGGAGCAACTGATCGGGGAAATTTATGAACCGCATGAGCCGGTAAAAATGCCGGTTCGAGAAATTGCCCCCGATGAATTTCTGGTATCCGGTGATTTATCGCTCCTTGAATGTGGTGAGCTTTTTGGTGATCCGGTAAAAGCGCCTCATATCTCCACCATCGGAGGACTGATTTACGCCCAGCTCAATCGTGTGCCCCGCGCCGGCGACACTGTGGCCCTGGATCGTATGCAATTAACCGTGCAATCCATGCGCGGCCGACGGGTGGATCAGGTGAAAATTGTTTTACGGGATGATGCGGATCACCCACAGCCGGAAGGGCGGAAATGACACAGACCGCAACATGGAGTTTCCTTTCCGGGACGGCAGCGCTGTATTTTCCGGGGTATGCGGTGACCGGGCCTTGGCTGATTCTGGCGATTCTGGGCCTTCTGGGGTCGATGATTTTCAGCGGCCTGGAAACCGGCCTGTACACCGTTTCGCGCTTGCGGCTGCAACTTCGCTCATGGCGCAAGGAGCCGGCGGCGCTGCAAATTGAGCGCTGGCTGCGCGAACCCGCCGCGGTTCTGGCGGGCTTGCTGATCTGGCAGAATTTATGCAATTTTGCGGTATCAGCCGGGGCGACTGTACTTTTGCGCCAGGCGCGAATTCCTGATGAAATCCAGGCTCTTCTGACGGCCTTTCTGCTTACGCCGCTGATGCTGCTATTTGCGGAAATAATTCCCAAAGACATGTTCATGGTCCATGCTGATAAATGGACGTATCGGCTGGTAGGATTTTTAAAATCCGCCCTGCGAATCATTACCGTTATTCCGTTGCTGCCGCTGTTGTTGCTGTTGAATATTGTGGCGCTGCGGCTGTTTCGCGGCGGCGATACCCAAGCCGGGGGCGCGCGGGCGGTTTTAAGTTTTGCGGAGGAATCCTCAGCCACCGGGCTGATCAGCGATACGCAGCATGATCTTATTCGCCGAGCGTTGCGCATGGCGCATGTGGTGGTGGGGGATGTGATGGTGCCATGGAACCGGGTAATCGGAATACCGCAAACCATCAGTCGCACAGGCTTCTGCGCTCTGGTGAGGCGATACAATGTTTCCCGCCTGCCGGTGCTGGGGCGCAACACAGAGGATATTCTGGGCGTGCTTTACGTGGTGGATGTGCTGGGACAGAAGCAGGACTTTAATATTCGGGCTAATCTCAAGCAACCCATTACCCTGTTTCCCGAACAGTCGGTGCGCTCGGCGATAACGCTTATGCAGGCGGCGCGTCAAACGCTGGCGATTGTCGTGAATCGGCATGGCCGGCCCATTGGACTGGTCACCATGAAGGACTTGGTGGAGGAACTTATCGGAGAACTGCAAAGCTGGTGACGTTCACGTTCCGACGGCCTTGAGGGCGGCAAGCTCTCTTTCCGCCATTTCCCGTTGCGTGCCATCATGTAATTTCGGCAGTGCCTTTTGGAATAAATCAATAGCCCGCTTGCGATTGATAAAATAACGCGTGTAAATTAACGCCAGAACCAGTTGCACCTGATCACAGTTGGTGCCGGTGCCGTAATATTTCAGATAATCTTCATACGCGGTGGCCGCCTGCGGATACTGCCCGGCCGCCATGAGTTGATTGGCAATATCCAGTTGACTTTGTGCCGGAAGAACCTGTGCCGGATCAAGCTGCTTTAATTCCAGATACGCATTGGCGGCTTCCGGCAGCCGATGGTCGCGCCGCAGTTCGGTGACGCGTTCGCGTAATTCCTGGCTGCGAAAATAATGGGGCGAATCCGGGCGCAACGGCATGGGGCCGTCCGGTTTAACAACATTACCGCCTTGCGGTGCCGCCGCAAACGGATTGTACCCGGAGGCCACCATGGAACGATAGACATATTTGCGGTGCCAGCGGGTTAATAGAGCGGGCAAATCCGCCGGATCCCGCGGCAGAAGTCGCAGGAACAGGAGAATCATTCCGACGGAAAACCCGGTGGTGTAGCCGGTGAGATGGGCAAAATGGGCGACATCATCATTGCGACCGGGGAATATTTCCCCCGCGAGATCAAAAGTAACAATTTCAAAAAGAATAAAAAGCAGACTGGGGACCTTGAAAATAAAAAAGAAAAACCAGACGCGAATGTTGGTCAGCGGTGCCAGCACCAGAAACATTCCCGCCACCGCGGCAATTGCTCCGGAGGCACCCAGTGTGGGCGCGCCGGAGGTCAACACCTGTCCCACGCCGGCAAATATTCCGCCCGCCAGGAAGAACAGCAGATAAGGAATGTGGCCCAATCGCTGGTTGACGGTGTCCCCGAATACCCATAAGAACAGCATATTTCCAAGAATATGCAAGATATTGGCATGGAGAAACAGATACGTGACAAACTGATACACATGCAGATGTTGCCGCCACAGCAGAAACCGGCCCCATCCGGGATTAACCCCCAGATAATGGGCATTGGGATTATCCGGATGGGAAATAAAATAGATAACAAAACAGAGCGCAATAATGGCCCAGTTCATCCATGGAGTGCGCCGCCGGGGCGCGTCAGTGCCTATCGGAATCATGAATGCCTCTGGATTAGCCTATACTCCAATCGCCTTTCAATGGGAAGCCGGGCACTAGCCCGCATCGAAAACACGACAAAAGCATGCGGAATCCCGGCGCGCTGGGACGGTACCTACCTATAACGGCTCTTGCCTTTGTAACCGACTATCATCAATGGCCCAGCGGATTATATACCGCCGCCAACCGCCTAGGAGCCTGTCCGAGTAATCGCAATCCCGGCCATTACTTGGACAGGCTCCTACTATTATTGAGATTTCCGCGCAGGAGGTCAAACGGGATGACCTTTTCAGTTG
>JAJYZY010000161.1 GCA_021799715.1 Planctomycetota bacterium
TATCTGTATATTATCCGGCGGGTGGAAAAAGAAACGCCCAAGACCGCGGAAGCTGCCACTTCCACCGGTTCACAGACCGGCGGGCAAACCAATATGCTTAATGAAATCGCCAATCAGTTGCAAAGTGGGAAAGCGCCAACCAATCCCAACCGCGCAACGGAAAGCAATCTGATGAATCAGGCGATGGAACAAACCGGTACCACCAGCAGCGGACGGTTTGTGTATGTCAATGGCCAATGGGAGCGCATTGGCGGAGCAGCTCCCGCCACCGCTCCGGCACACTTCAGCTTTAACGCAAATAAGAAATCCGCTGAGTCTGGTTATCCGGGCGAAGTGATTATCCGCATTAACCTTAAGAAATTGATGGCGGGCGACCCGCGTTATAACGTGGTTATCCACTCCGGCGATGTTATTAATGTTCCACCATTGAAACCATCGGTTTACTTTGTGATGGGTAATGTCGGACGGCCAGGGGTATATTCCATGACCGGACAGAAGTTGACCCTGGAACAGGCAATCGCGGCGGCGGGAAACTTCGGCCCGTTGGCCATACCCCGACGGTGTGAACTCATTCGCCGCATTGGACATAATCAGGAAACAACGATTCAGGTTAACATGCAGGCAATATTCAGCGGTCAGGAGCCGGATATTTTCCTGAAACCGTATGATACACTGAATGTTGGCACCGATTTCTTCGCGGCGCCGCTGGCGATTATTCGCAATGGCCTGTCGGCCAGCTACGGCTTCGGCTTTACTTATGATCGGAACTACTACATCCAGCCGACGATTATTCAGTAGTCTCCGCGATCGCCGTTTGCGAGCCTGCTGTTGATGCGTTGATTTGGCCAGGAGAAAGTTCCTCGCTGGGAACGTTTTTTGGAAAAGCAAGCCCCGCCGGCGGCATCAGACATATATGGATTGCAACCGGAGCATGACACATGCCGGCCTCAGAAACCTCCAGCGCCTCTTCTGGTAGCGGGTCAGCCCCGTCCGGTAAGCCCTTGCGCTATGATTATGTTGCCAGCATTGAGTCCACGAAATCGCCAAAAAGTGAATTGCCCGGATACATTTTAGCGGTAATTGCCGGCGTTGCCGTATTGTTTTACCTTCTGTACCGCATTAACTTCGAGCAATTGGTCCATGTATGGAGCACGAATCCCAATTTCAGCCAGGGTTTTCTGATTCCCGTGATCAGTGCAATGTTTATATATCTGCGATGGAATACGTTGCGGAACCTGCCCATTAAGCCGACGTACATCGGATTGATATTGCTGATATTCGGGGTGTTTGGACAGGTTCTGTTCCGGATTACCGGACAGGAACAGTTTTCAGATCTAAGCATGCTGGTGGTGCTGTTCGGATTAGCATTGTGGCTGCTGGGCTGGCAGCAGATGAAAATCCTGTGGCTGCCGATATGTTATTTGTTATTCATGATAAACCCGCCGCAGGCATTGTATGTGAAGCTCACCACGCCGCTGCAATCCATAGCCGCATCAGGCGGTGCGCACATGCTGCTTCTTTTTGGCATTCATGCGTATCGGGAGGCAACACAGATTCACCTTCAGGTGGGTGATAAATGGCCGTCGCTGAATGTGGCGCAGGCGTGCAGCGGCATACGCATGCTGACCGCTTTTTTCGCACTGGCGGTAGCACTGGCTTATTCCACCAACCGGCCCATGTGGCAAAAACTTGCGTTATCCTTGTGCGCTTTGCCCATTGCCATATTTGTCAACGCCCTGAGGGTCACGCTTTCAGGCGTGCTGTTTGCCTATGCCGGTTCGGAATGGGCACGCGGCAGCACGCACGCAAGTCTGGGACTGCTGATGCTTATTCCCGCGGGCCTGCTGCAGCTCGGTGCCGCCAAATTAATTGATCTTTTTGAAGAAAATCTGTTTGTGGAAGATGGCCCGCAACATGGTCACTCCGGACAGGAGGCAAAAGTATGAGCGAGAAAACTTTATCCGTAAAGAAACTGTTACCCCCCATGGTCGCAATGGGCGTTCTTGTGGCAGGCCTGGTATCGCTGACCATAGCCTCGAATGCCTTTAATGTGGTCCTGCAAAAGATCCACACGCCTTTGCAGGCTCCACTGCGGAGTCTTCCCAAAAAGCTCGGGCAATGGGTCATGCCCAAGGGCGCGGTCGATCAGCGGCTGTCCGCGGAAATTGTCCAGGTACTCGGCACGCACCATTATCTTTTACGACCCTATGTTAATACCAAAATGCCGCCTGGCGAGCCAGGTTCGCAGGTGCGGGTGAATCTGAATTATTACCCCACCGATTTTGCCACGCCGCATGTTCCAAATGTCTGCTGGGCAGGCGTGGGCATGAAGCGCATCCATGATACGTTCATCACCATTCATCATGTGCCGCACGCAGACGGCACATATTCCAATTTGACGATGCGGTTTCTCTCATTTTATGCACCTAAAATGAGCCATTCCGGGATTCCATTGAGTTTGAATCAGCACCGTGGGCGGTACGTGAATGTGGCGTATGTATTCCAGGTGGACGGTCGATATGTGCCCAACCCCCAGCAGGTAAGCGAGTTATTCTGGCGTACCACCAGCAAATACGGCTATGATGCCAAAATTGAAGTCACGGCTGAGGGACCGGGCGGCTTGACCACCCGGCCGGAGGCCCGCAAGGCTATTGCGTCGTTTATTCGCGCATCGCTGCCGGCCATTGAGCGATTGCTGCCGGATTGGAAGAAACTCAATGCGCCGGCAAAACATCCCGCTACGACGGTCGCAAGAACCGGACAGAATTGAATTGTAAGACAGGAACTCTCGGAAGAGGTACGAAGGAAACAGCATGGCTAAACGGGTTAATACACGATTTTTAACGATATTGATTGTTGTTCTTATCGCAATATTTGGCGGCATCGCCGGCATTTATTACGTTCTGATCAAGATTAACAACAATCCTACGCGGCTGGTGGCCGAAGCCAAGGTGGCGTTGAAGAAAAATGACACCGAAACGGCCCGGCAACTATATCAGCAGGCGGCGGTGGTGGCGCTGCGGGAGCATTTGCCGCAAGCGGCGGATATTCTTCTGGAGCTTGGTGATCTGAATTATCAGTCCACGGCCAAAAATATCCAGCGATACCGCGCGGCGTTAAGCGACTGGCACGCAGCCATTCAACAGAATCCCAATTTGCTTCCCGCTCGAAAAAAGCTGCTGGACGCCTTTTACCAGAACGCCCTGCACTCGGGCAATGATTCATCGCTATGGCAGCAAATTGAGCGGCAGGCAACCCATGTGATCAAACTTGATCCCAAAAATGCCAAGGCATACATATACCGGGCGCAAGCCCGCTTGCGATCCGTTTCCGGTTTGGCGGCACTGACCGATAGAAGATTTACGGCCGCTAAAGCCGATTTGCGAATGGCCTGCAAACTTCAGCCGGACAACATTCTTCCTCATGCGGCCTTGGCGGAGGTCTATCTTCAGCAGGCGGCGGCGGAACATGCGCAGAATCTGATCAATAAAGCCGCAATGGGCAAGCTGTTTGATCAAGGCATTGCCATTCTTCAGACATTTGTAAAAAAATACCCGCACAACGTGGATGCCTTAATTTCGCTGTCGGCGATTTATCGGGTTGTGCCGGGGCATGCAACCGACGCCACCAAGACACTGGCCGAGGCGGAAAAACTTGCGCCGAACAACCCCAAGGTTCTTGAAGCCAAGGCACAACAGTTGCTTACCAGCGGTGGAAGCCCGGCAAGCATAGCGGCCATTTTCGAAAAAATTATTACCCTGCGCCCCGATGACATGAGCGCGTATGCCGCCGCGGGCGAATTTCTTCGTCGGGCGAATAAGCCCCACGAAGCCATTAAAATTCTTAAAATCGGCTTAACGCATCCGGCTCCGGGCGGCGGCCTGACGCCGGAGATCAACCAGAGCATGAGCCTGCGCATTAATCAGATGCTGATGGGAGCCTATCTGCAATTGGCGATGGAGGCTCCGGGCGGATCGGAGGCCCGTAAAAATTATCTCTCCCGCGCGTCGGATACGCTGGCGTGGGTGGCCCAGCGCATGCCGCAGTCGGCTTGGGTCTATGTGGCCCGGGCCAGATTGCGTTTCGCCCAGGGACGCCTGGACTCCTCCCAGCACTGGATCGCGCAGGCCGATGCTATTCTTTCACCCGGCAATCCGCAGGATCTGTCGCTGTGGCTTACGGAAAAGCAGTTGCAGGCCCAGATTTTTCAGATTCGCGGTCAATCGGGTTCGGCGTTGGCGGTGTTTAATGAAATCGAAAAATATCTGCCGGGTCAGGCAAGCGTGGCTTTGGCCCGAGCCCAATTGATGGTGCAGCAGAATCCCAGGAGGGCACTGAGAGCCGCGCAGGCGGTACTCAAAATGGATCCCAAAAATGCCGCAGCGCTCAAGATTGAGGCGCTGGCACTGGCCAATCTGAATCGCCGGCAGGAATTGCGCCGACTACTGGCACGCATTGATACCAGTCATAGTTTTGCATTAGCACAGTTGAAAGCCCGGCTGGAATTAGCGGAAAATCATTATGCTCAGGCCAAAAACACGATGGCACCATGGGTGAAGCAATCACCGGGTGATCCACGTGTGGTTACCGTTGCCTATGCGGCCTTGGCCGGATTGCATCAACGGAATGCGGCGCAGGCGCTGATTACCCAGGCGCTGAAAGCGGCCCCCACCAACCTGCAATTTATTCTCATCAATGATCAGTTGTCCAATCCAAAATCGGCCATGCCCACCGTTGAGCTCGGTCCGCTGACCAGCAACATCGCGCAAATATCCGTGGCTGGAATCTCGGCGCAACAGGCCCAGCTTGATGCGATCGCCAAGTTGCCTGATCCGATAGAGCGCGGACTGCTGATGAGCCGGTTTTATCTCTCATCAGGCGATAAGGCCAAAGCCGCACAGGTTCTGGATCCCCTTGCGAAAGCGCATCCGAATAACACGCAGATTCTGGAATCTCAGTTTCGCGTAGCCATCGCACAGAAGAATTTCAAGCTCGCCGCCACATTGGCACAGCGTGGTGCGGACCTCAATGCGGACGGATACAACGGAGCCTTTTTAAAAGCCCAACTGCAGATTGCC
>JAJYZY010000162.1 GCA_021799715.1 Planctomycetota bacterium
GCTGGTCCCCAATGCCCGGATTGTCATCGGCCACGGCCAGATGCCGGATCATGAACTCGAACAGGTCATGCACACATTTGTAAAGCGCGAAGCGGATATTCTGGTTTCCACAACCATTATTGAAAGCGGGCTGGATATTCCATCGGCCAATACCATTTTCATTCATGAGGCGGAAAACTTCGGCTTAAGCGATCTGCATCAGTTGCGCGGCCGGGTGGGCCGCTCCCGCCACCGGGCGTATTGTTATCTGGTAATCAGTTCGGACAAGGCATTAAGCGAATCAGCCGCGAAGCGACTCAAAGCGATGGAAGAGTACGCTTCCCTGGGGGCGGGTTTCAAAATTGCCCTGCGCGACCTGGAAATTCGCGGGGCCGGCAATCTGCTGGGTGACGAGCAATCAGGTCATATTGCGGCGGTGGGGTATGAACTGTATTGTCAATTGCTGGAAGAAGCGGTCAAGCGCGTGAAGAATCAGCCCGTTGATCGGCCGCCGGAAGTGAATATTGACATCGGCATTTCCGGCAGTTTTCCACGCACGTACATTATGGCGGAAAAACAACGCATGGAACTGTATCGACGATTATCACGCTGTCATACCATGGAAGTCATTGAGGCCCTGCGGAAAGATATTGTTGATGCCTTTGGCCCCCTGCCCAAAGCGGCGGAGATACTTTTCCAGCTAACCGAATTGCGCGTTCTTGCCGCAGCCTGGACGATTACCAACCTGGTCAGCCAGTCGCCTGATCTGGTTTTTGCCATGCGGGATTTATCCAGACTCGGGCCGCTTTTGAGTAAATCGCCGGGATCATTGCGGCCGGTGGATCAGAAAGCCATTCATCTGCGGCTGCCGCCGAATTATTTTGAAGGCCAGACCCTGCTGAACGTTTTGCGGAATTTACTGGCCAACCCCCCGGCATAAGCCGTTGCAGGAGGATTCATTATGGTTGTCACCGTCCAAATTGAAGCACAACATCGTCTGGGTTTGTATGGCTCGGCGGATCGACACCTTAAAACACTGCGTGAGGTACTGGGCGTTACGCTCATGGCCCGGGATGACGAGCTTAAAGTCAGCGGCGAACCGGCGGCCGTGGAACATTGTGTGGCGGCATTGCACCAGATGCGCCGGTTGTTAAAGGAACATCGCTCTCTCAATAACGAACATATCGCCGCGGCCATTCGTCTTGCCGCGCCGGAGGGCCATTCGCATCATCCGCCGCTTCTGGACGTGTCCGTCAGCGGCCGCGCCGTTGAACCCCGAACCGCCGGGCAGCGGCATTATGTCAATGCCATGCTGGAGCATGATCTGGTCTTTTGCGCCGGTCCGGCGGGCACGGGAAAGACTTTTCTGGCTGTGGCGCTGGCTGTCAGTATGTTGCGGCAGAACAAAGTCCGGCGGCTGGTACTTGTGCGGCCCGCGGTGGAGGCCGGTGAGAAACTCGGCTTTTTGCCGGGGGACATACAGGCCAAGGTTAATCCGTATCTGCGGCCGTTGCTGGATGCCCTGCACGACATGATGCCCTATGAGCAGATTCGCCGCTTCATGGCCAATGACATGATCGAATTGGCTCCGCTGGCATACATGCGGGGGCGCACGCTTAATGAAAGCATTGTTCTGCTTGATGAAGCGCAAAATACCACGCCCGCGCAAATGCTCATGTTCCTCACGCGCCTGGGCGAGGGCAGCAAAATGGTAGTTACCGGTGATCCCACGCAGGTGGATTTGGAACCGGGACAGGTCAGCGGTTTAATTGACGCGCACCGCAAGCTTTCCGGGGTAAAGGGCGTGGCTTTTATCGAGTTGGGGCGCTCGGACATTGTGCGCCACCGCCTGGTGCAGAACATCGTACAGGCCTACAACCGCGAATCGGATGGCGCTCCTAAACGCGGTTCCGCCCGCCCGGCCGCCGCGGGCGAAGAATCGGACGCTCTGGTTCCGGCTCCACCGCCGCCGGGATAGAGGCGTGCTGAAATATCAGCGAAAAGGCCTCCATGGGTGCTGCCATGGTGTTTTGCGCCGGATAATCACTATCAGCGGCGGCCCGAGATAACACTTGATTGTATTGTCGCAATAAGTTCCTGCAATGACGATCGCGGATGCAAAGCGATAAAATATTCGCGCCAGCCGGCCACCGATAAATTTTTCGCCGCCAATTCCGCCTCCCTGATCTGTGATTGCATCTGATGCATTTGCGGCGCAAAAACTTCCAGCAATTGTGCATTTATGTCGTGCAAGTGTTGGAAATCAAGGCGGCGCTGCGACCAATAAGGGCCACGCCTGCGATGTTCCGCCCGCTGGGTTATCAATGATTGGTTGATTCCGGCAATAAGAGTTCGGCGTTCTTCGAGCAGTGACCGCGTTTTGCCGTTCAGTTGTGATTCTCCGGCCAATTGCTCCGGATTTGCACGGAGATGATGCTCTTGCCATTTTAATTGCGGGATGTTCACAATTTTCTGATCATTGAACCCCGCCAGCGGCAGCAGCCAGCCAGCTGAGGCGCAAGCATAGGCAGGGCGAACGCCGAAGAGATTCATCATGATCTGATCGGTCATCTGGTCGTACAAAGCCCCGCCAATGCCATGGATAAATAAATCCGACAGTAACAATCGCACGAACATGGTAAGCGTCAGCGCGCGGGGGCGCACACTCACATTCGCCGCATGGAGCCGCTGTCGCAACATTTCGCCCGCGGCGAGAAGATCACCGGTAAGCAGATCTGACACGTCCACACGCCGGGCGGCGTACAGCATGTATGGTCGGTCGTTCTCTTGCAATATCAGGCGGTGCCGGGGCTGGTTGGTTGCATAGATCCAAAATGGCAACTCCAGCAGGTTTTCCGCGATTGCTAAATTGGGCATGGGCCGACCCGGATTGGTAATTTCATGCTTCCGTCGATATGTATCAAGGGCGAAATTGTACGTTTTACACCAAGCATGGGCGTGGCGCAGCCACAACAACACAAAGCAGTGCCACGCCAAGCCGGAGCACAGATAGCTGCAAGGGACATGCTGCACATTGATATGGAAGGAACGTTCAAATCTCTTTCGCGACCGGCTCATCCAGGAAACGTAATGTGGGTCGGTATCCTCTTGCCATTGGTGCATGAACTCTTGGCGCGAATCGGTTTGCACCAATGGAAACCGCCGCAAGTCGCCCAGCCATCGCGTCTTTTGCCCGCCTTGGGGGGAAGATAAAAATTCAGCCGGAATGGCAGTGGCGTCGGCCCATGTTATGAGCTTTTTTTCCAACTTGGAACCGCTCCATTGCGGCACAACGCATCCAAGCTGATCCACCGTGTCATGATCCACCAAAAGGTCAACGGCCAATGAATTGCTCTGTTTTGCAAGTGCATCGGCCAATATCACCTTGCTCCATACGCCGGGATGATAAAGCTCCACTTGGTGGCCGGTAACAACCCATGGCCGAACCCCGGCATTGGTCGGGGGAGGATCAAAGCCGATTTCGTTGGCAAAGCGGGTCATCGCATCAATGAGTTCACCGCGGGCCAGACTCGCCAGTGTCCGTATCGGTATGCCGTCGAGGCTGCCGGACGGCCTGGTGCTTGATTCGGCGGCGACAAGAAAATCCGCAAGTTCCGCTGCGCTTGGTTCAATGAGCACATCGCCGTGGCGGCGCGGCACAATAATTGCCGCCGGATGGGGAACAAGTTTTTCCTGTGGCAAATGTTGGCTTGATGGTTGGGATGTTTCCATGCGATCTGTTGATTCCTCTCGCGGAAACATAAGCCGCAGCTACGATTATTGCAATTCTAACAGGCCCGTCATATCAAGACCGCGATTGGGCTTACCCCGCCGCCAGAGATTGCCGGGATTCATTGGAGTGCAAAGCGCGGAAAAAGACATTGAGATAATGCCGGAGACGATGATTGGGATTATCCAACCGACCGCCAAAGTGACGGTTTGGATCGTTGTAAATTAATCGAATCGGCAATTCCGCAACGCGCAGGGACGCCTGCGCCGCGCGCACCCAGAATTCCAGCGGGAAAGCATACCCGGTTTCACGCAATTCCAGCTTCTCCATCGCCGATACCCTATGGGCCTTAAAGCCGCAGAAACTGTCGGTGAGATTCAAGTTCAAATTCCGATTAATGACTTCGGTAATAAGTTGATTAATTAATCGGCGGTCCATCGGCGGTTCGTCCTTCCGAGATTGGGACAGCAGATAGCGTGAGCCGCTGATAATATCCGCATCATCAGCGTTCGCGGCGGCGATAAAATCGGGCAGCGCGGCGGGTTCGTGCTGTTCATCACAATCCATGGTGATAACCCACTGATAACCATGGCGTGATGCGTAATCAAATGCGTCGATCAGGCTCTGGCCGTAGCCCTTGTTGCGGTCATGGCGCAAGACTGAAATATCGGACATGGTGCGGAGAATCTCCGGTGTGGCATCGGTGGAGCCGTCATCGATGACCAGAATGTCCGCGGTTGTGTACAGGCGTATTTCGCGCAGAACCTTGCGCAGGTAGCGTTGTTCGTTGAATACCGGAATGGCAATAAGCGTTTTCATCATCCGCCTTTTCTCATGCCAATAGTAGGACGCTAAAACAGCATGTCAAGCGCCGAAGAATAATGGCGGCCCGCACTGTGGGTTCAGGAGTCGGGGTTTTTATGCTCTAATCGTGGTGTCGTTGGAGGACTGTCCAATTCATCTTCCGAAATAACGGCGGTTATTTCCGGAATACGCTCCCGGATGTTCTTTTCCAAGCCCAGACGCAGTGTGGCCTGGGAACTTGGGCACCCCACGCAAGCGCCATGGAACCGGACGGTAACCACTCCCGCGTCGTTCACCGCCAGCAATTCAACATCGCCGCCATCCCATTGAATCATCGGGCGCAAACTGTCAAGCACCCCCTGCACACGTTGGCTCAACGTGGTTGGGGGCGTTTGCGGGGCCTGCGAAAGTTTGATATCCATCACCATACTCACATAACGAGTATAGGTTAGCACCAGTTTTGCATCAACCCTGCCATTGTGGCGTATTTCTTTGGTCTGCGGCTGGGCATGGGGCAGGAAATAGCGTAAAATACCGAAATGGTAGTACT
>JAJYZY010000030.1 GCA_021799715.1 Planctomycetota bacterium
ACACATTATGCGATTGACC
This sequence comes from Planctomycetota bacterium, assembly GCA_021799715.1. The sequence goes on from JAJYZY010000030.1 coordinate 20, forward strand.
GAATTCAGTTCGTCCCGTACCCAGTGGCATAAGCATAACAAATTCCCTGCGCCAAACGGAGCCCGTTTTCACAGAACCAATCAACCTGAAACATGTCATACCCGGTATGATGGTTGAAATCATTCGCATAATCGACATACTCCTTCATGTTGCTTAGATCTGAAGGTCAAATTTCCCGCGCAGGCGGATATCCGATGAGGATGCGCCGATCAGCACTTTCGCGGTTCCCGGCGCGATGACGAATTCCCATTTCTTGACGTCCCAATAGTGCAAAGCGCGATCCTGATGATGAATGATAAATTGCACCTGCCGACTTTCTCCGGGCTGAAGTGTGATGCGCGTAAAGCCGACGAGTTGCTTGATGGGCCGGACAACCGGAGATTTCGGGGCTTGAATATAGCATTGGACGATTTCATCGCCCGCCACAGTCCCCGTATTGGTAATTGTGGCGTGCAGGGTGATCGCCGCGCCGGCGGTCAAAGTCGTGCGGTCGAGTTTTAAGTTACCATACCCAAACGTGGTGTAGCTTAAGCCGAAGCCGAAGGGATACAGCGGCTTATCCTTCATGTACATATACGTTCGGCCATTGATGATGCTGTAATCATGAAAGGGCGGCAATTGATTGACGGACGCGTACCAGGTGGAGGCCAGTTTTCCGCCCGGGTTATAATTGCCGAAAATCACATCGGCAATGGCTGTCCCCTGGGCCTGTCCGGCAAACTGGGCGCAGACAATCGCCGGCAGATGCTCCTGTTCCCAGACCACAGCCTGCGAGGTATTGGTTGAAAGCACCAGCACGGTGTTGGCGTTAGCCTTAAAAACGGCTTTGATTAATTCATGCTGCGCGCCGGGCAGTGTAATATCTTCGCGGTCATGGCCTTCACGGTCCACCGCCTGATCTGACCCGCATACCAGAATGACATGATCGGAATTTCGGGCAAGATCGACCGCGGCGGAAATATCCGCGGGCTTGGCGCGGCCGGAAACGGTGCAGCCCATTGCGTAAACAATTGTTTTGCCGCTGGCCGTGGCGATCGGAAGGGCATTTCTGCCGCCGCCAGCTACAGCTCCACCGCATGCCTGAACGAATCCCTGCAACGGCGAAATCCGGATGTCCGGCTGGCCGCTGTAGCCGCCAAGGTGACAAACATCCGCCATCGGCCCGATCACGGCTAGGCTTTTAATCTTTTTGATATCCCACGGCAAAAACTTTTGCTCGTTTTTTAGCAGCACAATGGACTGCCGGGCCGCCTCCACTGCAAGCTTCTGATGTGCCGGAGAATTCAACACCGAAGGAGGAATATTGCTGTACGGCACGGATTCAGGCGAATCAAACTCCCCCAGCAAAAACCGCACGGTATATACCCGCGCCAGCGCCCGGTTAATATCCGCTTCCGTCACGAGTTCCAGATGAAGTGCCCGCAGCAGATACTTCTGATATTCCGGCCCCGCGCCATGATCACATCCCGCTTCGAGGGATATTGCCACAGCTTCGGTCAGGTTGGGAACAAAATGATGCCCTTTAACAATTTGCGTCACGGCATAATAATCGGAAGTCACAAACCCGCAGAACCCCCAGCGATGGCGCAATATTCCGGTCAATGTGGCACGATCGGCCGTGGTGGGAAGACCATTGAGTTCGTTGTACGTGGTCATGATGGAAAACACATGGCCATCCTCCACGCAGGCCCGGAATGCCCGAGTGTGATATTCCCAGAAGCTGCGCGGGTCCACGGCGGCATCGGCGGTCATGCGGTCATCTTCGGTGTTGTAGCAGAGAAAATGCTTGGCGGTGGCGGCGGTTTTGAGATAAGTCTTGTTACTTCCCTGCATGGCCTTAATCGCGTGAACCGCCAGCGTACCGGTGAGACATGGATCTTCCCCCAGCGTTTCTTCCATTCGTCCCCAGCGCGGGTCACGCGCCATATTGACCACCGGCGGCGACCGCATGATCAATCCGCCGCCGTGCAAGCTGTACCAGGCCCGTGATTCATCCGATACAGCGGTGTAGATGCGGTCAAATAATTCCGTGTTCCAGGTGTTGGCCAAAGCGAGTGTACAGGGGAAACTTGTGACCGGCCCTTTTTTACACAAGCCATGCAACGCCTGCTGGAAGAAATGGTATGGCTTGACACCCAGGCGTTTAATGGCCGGGGTATTGACCCCCAACTGCCCAATGCGTTCCGTGATTGTCATTTTGGCGATCAAAGATTCCGCCCGGCGGCGGGCACGGTTAAATGCCGCCGCCGAAACCCCGTAGCCCTCATCCGCCCGTGTCGCTTTTTTTCCCGCAGCACCGTGTGCCGCGCTATTCTCCCGCCCAAAAGCGATAATGGCACCGGCAATCGCGATCAACCGGGCAAATTCCCGGCGCTTTAACACCGGCTTGCAACCCGGTGCGGCGGTATGGACGGTGGACATTGCTGCGGGCATGGTCCGACTCCAATCTGACTATAAAGCGTTCAACAAAACCGTGGCAAAGCGGATTATACCGATATTGCATTGGCCCGGTACCACGCAATGGTTGTTGCCAATCCGTCCTCCAATGAGGTCCGGGCGGAAAAGCCGAAGAACTTTTTAGCCAGTGTGGTGTCCAGGCAACGCCGGGGCTGCCCATCGGGTTTGGACGGATCCCAACGTATTTCGCCCTTGAATTCGCAAAGCCTGGCTATTAATTCCGTGAGTTCGCGGATGGTAATTTCCCGGCCCGCGCCCAGGTTAACCGGCTCGGGCGCATTATAATGTTGCATAGCCGCGATTATTCCCGCGGCGCAGTCTTCCACATATAAAAACTCGCGCGAGGCCGTGCCCGTGCCCCATGCGGTAATAAATGCGCTGTTAGCCCGTTGCGCTTCGACGAATTTGCGGATAAGAGCCGGGATAACGTGGGAAGATTGCAGATCAAAATTATCGCCCGGCCCATACAAATTCACCGGCAGCAGATAAATGGCGTTGAGGCCATACTGCTGGCGATAGGCCTGGCACATCGTCAATAGCGCTTTTTTGGCAATGCCGTAGGGCGCGTTGGTCTCCTCCGGATATCCATTCCATAATTCCGATTCTTTAAACGGCACGGGCGTGAATTTGGGATAAGCGCAGATGGTGCCCACCTGCACGAATTTTTTTACCGACTGCACCCGGGCGGCTTCCATAAGATGCAGGCCCATGGCCATATTGGCGTAAAAATATCGTCCTGGATTTTCCCGGTTGGCGCCGATGCCGCCCACCTGGGCCGCCAGATGTAAAATAACATCCGGCTTGAGCCGCGCTACCATGGCTTCCGTAGAGTCCTGGCGCGTCAGATCACAATCTTTACTTCGCAAGATATGTATATCATTTGCGGAAACACCCTGCGCGGTCAACTGGCGGGTTATACAGCGCCCCAAAAATCCCGCGCCACCGGTAATTAAATATCGCATCAAGCCGGATACTCCTCACGATTCACTTCCCGCGTTCGGCTGACTCTATCATCAGAGGCAAACCGGAAGTCCGCGGATTTTAACGCCACAACCCGACATTGGAAAATCGGGGGCCGCAAATCATTCAACCGGGCTTTCCATTGCCGCTACAGCCGGCCGGATGCGGAGTTAAGCCGTCGCAGGATTCCGCCGTGCGGCTGCACGACGTCGACGGAATTGTTTTTGCACTGGCTCTTACCGCAATTTACGAATTATGACCAACTTAATGGCGCGCTCATACGGGGAAAATGATCGCCCGATAACTTCTCCCCCAGATGGTTCGCACCGTTGTGCGAACAAAAAGCTGCTGTCCATTTTTAAGGAGATTCCCATGTTGGATTCATTTCAATCGGCTTTTAACAGGCGGTCCAATGCCCGTAAGTTGCTTATGCTGGGAGCCGTTGCTTCGCTGGCGGTAGGCTTGGCGACGCAAAGTGGGTTCGGCCAGGCGTTCACCGCCGGTGATGTGGTGGTCAGCCAGATCAACTATGTCGGCGCGGACCCCACCAATTCCGTGGTGCAGGGAATAGTCAATGGTGATCTGACTGCGGGCACATCCGGAAACACATTCGCCGATCTTTTTAACAACCCCAATATTCCTGGTGTGCAGGGAACCGAAACGCTGAACGAGTACAGCACGGCAAATGTTGAATCCAACGCTGCCGCGGCCACATTGCAAAACACCATGAATCTTCCCGCACCTTCCGCCGCAGATACAGGGATGGGTTTAACCGGAAGTTTCAGTTCCAAATCCGAAGGCGCACTGATGACCTCAACGAATGGTCAATATTTGACCATGATGGGATATCAGGCACCAGCCGGAGCCATCGGCGTTTCCAATTCCTATACGCCAGGCGCGGTACCCAGCCCTTTTCCATCCAATGCCACCACCAATGTGCTGTACAACCGTGTAGTGGAAGAAATTGGCTCCAATGGATCATACGGCGACGGTGCGGTTCTGAATGACGCCTACAGCGGCGACAACGCCCGCGCGGCAATCAGTGTCAATGGGCATCAATTTTATACCGTTGGCAATGCCGATGGCGGTTATTCCAATACGGTGCAGAGCCTGGGTTCCCGGTATTCCACCCTCGGTGCCACTACTTCCACGCTTCTGGGAACCTATAATGCCGCGCCGGATAAATATGACAACTTCCGCGCCGAACAGATTTTTAACAACACGCTTTATGTGGCCAAGGGCAGCGGCGGCAAAGGAATCGACGGTATATTTCAGGTGGGGACTACCGGCACGCTTCCCACAACTTCCGGCAACAGCATTACGGCGCTGCCGGGCCTGAGCTTTACCGCCAACACCAGCAATTTCCACCCCTTTGGATTCTTCTTTGCCAATGCCAATACGCTTTATGTTGCCGATGAAGGTGCCCCAACCGCTCCTGTCACCAACGGCCCCGGCACGATAACCAATTCCACCGAGGCCGGGTTGCAGAAATGGTCCTTCAATGCCGCTACCAAACAATGGATGCTGGACTACGTGATGACCAACGGCCTGGATATGAACGTGCTTAAACCGATTACCGGCTACACCTACACCGACGCATCCGGCAAGACCGAGACGGTTTATTCGGCCATCACCGGCCTGCGTAATATGACGGGCGTCGTGAATCCCGACGGCACGGTTACCATTTATGCCATTACCGGCAATACCAGTATTATTTCCGGTGGCGAACCTGATCCCACCAGTCTGGTTTCCATTACCGATCCATTAAGCGCCATGGCGCTATCCACCAACAGCAACTACGATACATTTTCCACTCTGGCCACGAGTTCAGTGGGTGATGTATTTCGCGGGGTGGCAATGGCACCGGGCGTGCCGATCAGCAGCGTTCCTGATCCCGCGGCGGTGGCTCTTTTTGGTATTGGAGCCGTCGGCGCGATGTTCCTTCGCCGCCGCACTGCCCGGTAAAAATCCGCGCATGATAAACACCAGACTTGCCATTGCCGCTACAGCCAACCAATCGCGAGTGTGCGCGGCAGTGTCAATCAGGTGGAATCACGCGGGGACGCCCCCCCGGATGAAGTTGTCTGGCGCATTGCATAAATCGGGCCTGTGTTTCGCCGGTGAAACACAGGCCCTTTTGCATTCAAACCGTCGCCAATACATGAAGGCTGTTGCCCGCCTGAAACCCATCATGCGCGACCAACCCATGCGTCCACCGGAAAACCGCCGCCGCAGCCGCGGGCCATCATCGGAACGATCAAACCAATAATCCCCCGCGGATCAGGCACACACGACAACGAAGTATGATGAACGATTAGGTATATTTTTTAGCCGGCGTTGCTGCCGATAGTCGGAAAGGCAAAAAGCCCAGTCGCGCGACATCGCGCACACAATCAGGGACATCAGGGCATGTGCATCAATCAATAGGGACGAAAAAGGGACGCAACCACTTCGACGGTACATAACCGGCGTTAATTCTGCGATCTATGACACTGGGCCGGGCTGTCCTCGTTCTTCATTCGTATTTAACTTCATATTTGTCCTTGCCCCCAGCCCACCGGCCGCGGGTTTCCACCCCGCGGCTGCGTGTCCCCCGGCAAAAAATGTTTGTGCGCGGGCACCAAGCCGTGGGTTGTGCCGCGGTATTATTCATCCATGCCGGTGTTGGCGGTGTAATAATTTGGGCTTTCCCTGGTGATGGTAATGTCATGCGGGTGGCTTTCAACCATGCTGGCATGGGTCACGCGGACAAACCGCGATTTTTTCTGCAATTCATCAATGGTTCTGGCTCCGCAATATCCCATGCCGGCCCGCAGGCCGCCGACCATCTGATAGACAAAATCTCCCAGCGGCCCGCGATAATGCACCAGTCCCTCAACACCCTCGGGAACAAGTTTGCTGGTTTGTCGCACGCTTCCCTGTCCGTAGCGATCCGCCGAGCCGTGCACCATTGCCCCCATGGACCCCATGCCGCGGTAACTTTTGAAGCGCCGTCCCCGATGAATGACCAATTCCCCGGGGCTTTCATCCAGACCGGCAAACAGTGACCCCATCATCACCGCATTGGCACCCGTGGCCAGGGCTTTGGTGATATCTCCGCTGTGTCGTATGCCGCCATCGGCAATTACCGGAACGCCAAGAGGTCCGGCAACGGCAACGACATTCATAATTGCCGTGATCTGCGGCACGCCCACGCCGCTGACGATCCGCGTGGTGCAGATGCTGCCGGGGCCGATGCCCACCTTGACCGCATCCGCCCCGGCGGCAATAAGATCCCGGGCGGCTTCTCCGGTGGCGATGTTTCCGGCAATCACGTCAATATCAAATTTGTTTTTGATCTCGCGCACAGTATCAATAACGTTTGCGGAATGGCCATGCGCGGTATCCACCACCAGTACATCGACTCCGGATGCCATCAGGGCCGCCACGCGGTCAAATTGTTTCACGCCCACCGCCGCCCCGACGCGCAAGCGGCCGCGCTGGTCTTTGCAGGCGCGAGGAAATTGATGCGTTTTATCAATATCCCGCATGGTAATCATGCCGCGAAGCCGACGCTGGTCATCCACCAGCAGCAGCTTTTCCACACGCGCATTATTCAGCAGAATTTCAGCCTTTTCCAATGAGGTGCCCGGGGGCGCGGTAACCAGATTGCTGCGGGTCATAAGTTCCCGCACCGGATGATTGTCATCACCTTCGATGAATTTTAAGTCCCGCCGCGTCAAAATGCCCACCAGAGCGCCGTCCGGGGCATCCACAATGGGTATGCCGCTGATATTCTGTTCTTTCATGATCTGCCGCGCCCGGCCGACGGTGGCATCGGGCGGCAGAGTTACCGGATCGGTGATAATGCCATTGGCGGATCGCTTCACTTTTTCCACTTCCGTGCATTGCTGCTCAATGGACATATTTTTGTGAATGCAGCCCAGCCCCCCTTCCTGCGCCAAAGCGATCGCCAGGGCCGCCTCGGTAACGGTATCCATGGGGGCGGAAATCAATGGCAGATTCAGCTCAATTCGCCGCGTGAGGCGCGAGCGGGTATCCGCTTCGGACGGCACAAAATCGCTGCGCCCCGGTACCATCAGTACGTCATCAAAGGTAAAGCCTTCGCCGATAATTTTATTCAGGTTTTCCATGTAGCAATAATGCCCGCACCGGCGGACAATGTCAAATGGCCGACGGTGGCCGAATCTGCCCATGTTCCCAATGCACTTGCCAGATTTATCATTCCGTGCTATCTAAAGCAGACTTCCGGGATTCGCTATTCACCGGCAAAAGCCGGGGCGGCCTGGGTTGATCCTTTGGAAGGAGCCTTTCCGTGCGAAAAACATCTATGTTGTCGGCTGGGTTGGGAACAATTGCAGCGCTGGTGATGGTCCTCACCGTGGGCGGCTGCGCCAAAAATTCCGCTCAGATGAACGGCCCCTCGCTGTATGAACAGCTTGGCGGCCAGTCCGGAATCACCACCGTGGTGCATGCTTTTTTAATCAATGTCAGCAAGGATAACCGGATCAATGCGGCTTTTGCGCATGCCAATCTCGCGGACTTGCAGACGCAACTGGTGGCGTATATCGGAGAAGCATCCGGCGGCCCGCAGGTTTATACCGGCCCGGACATGTATCAGGCCCACAAGGGCATGAACATTACCGATGCCCAATGGAACGCATTTGTTCAGGACCTCGGTGCCACTTTGAAACAGGAAAAAGTACCCGAACTGGCCCAATCTGAATTGCTGGGCATTTTGATGCCCAAAAAATCGGAAATCGTCGGTCACTGATTTACCCACGCATCGCCTGAATAACCAAAGCCAAAAGGCCGGGCAATCCCGGCCTTTTTTATAGCTTGATCGGTCATAACCGGGCTGGCAAAAGGATAATAAGCCGTCCGCAGCACTATGGATTTGTAATCGCGTGCGATTCATGCCGCCGTGGTGAAAAGCCATCAGCCGGCAAGTTGGTTTGGAATTGGAAATCTTGATGCGCATCAATTACAGACTTTATGGTAAACTCGGTTATCATCCATTTGGTGGGAATTGAGAATCAGCGGTTCCGAGACCATCATGTTAAATGGGAAATTGTCATTGCGTTCACGACATGTGCCCGGCGGGTTGTATTTCGGCCCGCCCGCGTGGGACGCCCCGGTCTGGCCGGCGCATGATTTTCAAAGTGGCCGCCCGTCAACGCAACTGCCCACAACCCCCGCGGAATTGCGCGATCTGCTGCATGAGTTGCAATTGACCGGCCAGGATATCTTGACTCCCGCGCTGGCAACGCAACTCGAAACGCCGGGGATTCGCCAATTGGTGCTGAATCTTATTCCACCGCAGCCGGAGTCCATCCTGCCGCGTGTGCTGAGCCAATTTGAATTGCCGCGACTGATGGCCGGTTTAAATCTTGTGCGCCAATGTGTATCGGCGGGTAAGACCTGCCTGGCGGTTCCGCGCGGAGAGTCTGAATTGCGCTATCTCTGGCGGCAAGCCGCCAAAGCGCATCGGCTGCGGGTTCATCCGCTGATTAACCGTTACCCGTTGGGGCATCCGAGCATTTTATTGCGTGCCTTGCTGGGTTTGAAACTTGAGCCGGGCGCGTCGCCGGCCGCCCTGGGGGTGATATTATTGGATCCGATGACGTGCTGGCTCCTGGGCTGCTGGATTGAATTCGGCACCCAGCCGTCCTGGCGTCCGGTGGAGATTTTTACCCATAACGCCATGCCAAGGGTTGTCGCCGCCAATCTGGGACACACGCTGGCGCAGGTTCTCACCGCGTCGGGGATTGCGTATCAGGATCGGCAATGTATTGTCAACGGCATGATGGCTGGAACACTGGTTGATCCTGAAAGTACCCGCCTGGAAGCGTGGATACGCATGATTTCCATCCGGCCAAATCCGCGGACCGAAGAAGCGGTGGATTGCATCCGCTGCGGCTGGTGCGTTAGTGCATGTCCCGTCGGCCTGAACCCCGCCGGACTGATGGCCCAGGCGCGCGTCATTGACGGATTGCCCGCCATTGCCGCACGGGAATCTTCCGCCTGCATTGATTGCGGCCTGTGCAGTTACGTCTGTCCATCGCGCCTGCCCCTGGCCGTGACCATTCATTCATTAAAAGCCGGTGTGCGGCCCGCAAATTCATCAGGGGGCGGACGTGATGGCTAAACACACCATGGCGGACCCGCCGCAACCAATGGAAAATCCCGCAGCGCAGCGCACCGCGGGTTCCCAAAGACCATTTCTTTTATGGCCGGTGGCCCGTCGGGAATTTTATCAAACCATCAGCGTGTCGGTGCTGCTGCCGCTGCTGTGGGGCATTGCGGTGTTCGGGTTCCGCGCGACGCTTATTATACTGGCCACGCTGGCGGCGGCCGGTGTCGCGCATTTGCTTTTAGCGAGGTTCACCAGACGCGGGCGACTGCTGACGTGGAATCATACCATGGCCTACGCGATGATCAGTTCGGGCCTGACCGCGCCCATGCTGGCATGGTATTGGGCGTTGGCCATGGGCGCGGCGATGGTGGTGCTGATCTGGATTGCCGGCCTGCCGGGAAAGCAGAGGTTTCATATCGCATTATTGGCACCGCTGGCCATTACGGCGGTAATACCGCTGGCGGGCCGCTGGCCTGTGCTGGTATTGGATCATCTGACCATCGGTGATATCGACCAGGCCGTGCCCGCCCAGATATATCACTGGCCCCAACGATCTCCACAAAGAGGTGTTGACGCCGTATTGTTGCCGCGACCGGAACAGGTAATTCAGCGTACATTGTCAAAAATTGGCGGCGATCCATCGGGAGTTCGGGCAAGCATGGCGCTGCGGAACATGTTTGCCATGAATTTGCCATCGCCACCGGCATTGCTGCTTGGCGGCGTGCCGGGGCGCATCGGCACGGTCGGCATTTTTGCCATCATTATTGCGGGCCTATATCTTTCTTACCGGCATATCCTGCCGGCGGATGCTTGGGCATTATTTTTACTTGCGGTATTGACGGGGTTAATTTTCGGCCCCTTGTCCCCGCGGATGCTGCACCACGAATTTTGGCAAAGCATCGGCGGATTGTGGTACTTGCCGCCGGAACGGGCCATGACGTTGTTGCTGTATGAATTGTGCAGTTCGGATTTTCTGTTTGCATCGGTATTTATTCTGGCATTGCCCGGCACGCTGCCCATTGAGCCTCTGGCCCGCAAGGTATTTCTGGTGCTTGCGGGCATTTCAGCCGCCTTGCTGCATCGGATCGCCTTGCCGTTGCCGCCCGCGACGGTGGCATTGCTCGTGCTGCAGCCCATTTCGCCGGCTCTGGATATGCTGCTGCACCGCGGCTCCTGGTTAATCGATGCAGGCGCGCATGCCTAATTTTTACACGGCGAACAACTTCACGAATACGAATGTTCGGAAAAATGGACGATTTGGTCATCTTAAAATAATTTCGATCCGATAACAGAATAGGGTGCTATAATATTGGCAACCTGCTGAAGCCTGGCGGCATTTATAACAGTTCTTTATTGCTTTATTCGCCGGCTTTAGTATTTCAGGAGCAACCGCGACTGCATGCTTTTATAAAGCCGCAAGAATGGGACGTTGCATACGGTTCTCCTTCTAAAACTATATGAATCGGGAAGGAATTCCCGTAGAAGACGCCGGTTCATTGCCGAAAAACCCAGAGACGTGTCGGGTTGCTGTGTGCACGGCAAATGACTGGACTCATATATTTGCACCTTGATGCGGATTCAGGCCACATGTATCCGCTGCGGGGTACGATTCGAGGATGAGGCATGGCAATAAACAACAGGCCGCAATCCGAGGAGGTTGGGGATGGTGATATTTTTCTTCAGATATTCAACCAAAGTCCGGCCATTGAGTATCTCCTGAATCCGAACACCGGCAGTATTGTCGATGCCAATGATGCCGCATGCGCATTTTGGGGCTGGTCGCGCGACCAACTGCGCACCATGCGCATCTGGGACATCAACGTTGCCGGCAAACAAAAAATCGAAGAGCAATTTTCTGAAACCAGCGCCGGACTTACCTTTAATTTTCAGTGTCAGCATCGCATTGCCTCTGGTGACTTGCGCGATGTGGAGGTTTACGTTAATCCGATCATGGTGCGGGGCGAGTTGTTGAATCTCATTATTGCCCATGATGTCACTGACCGCCACCGGGCGGAAGAAGCCCTGTCCCTGGCCCGGCGGGCATTGGAATCCGTGCCGGTGGGAATAATCATTGCTGACGCGCAGCGGCCGGATATGCCGATTACATATATGAATCCGGCCTTTGAAGCCCTGACCGGTTACCCGCCGGGCGAAGTGCTCGGCCGCAATTGTCGATTTCTGCAGGGCCTGGATCGGGATCAACCGGAAATTCAGCAAATACGAACCGCGTTGCAGCAGGGTCGCGGGTGTGAGGTCATTCTTCGGAACTACAAAAAAGATGGCACCATGTTCTGGAATCAATTGCATATTGCGCCGGTGCGCAATGATGTCGGCGTGATTACCCACTTTGTCGGCGCGCAGAAGGATATCAGCCAACAGGTTGCCGCCAACGCCCGCATTGCCCAACTTGCGTTTTATGACCCGTTAACGGAATTGCCCAATCGGCGGTTGTTTCTGGACAGACTGGCGAATTGCGTATCGGTCGCGCAGCGTAACAACACTTTCGGCGCGGTGGTGTTTATTGATCTGGATAATTTCAAAAATCTTAATGATGCCGAAGGGCATGAAATAGGCGATGACCTCCTTAAGCAAATAGCCCGCCGCCTGCGGGAGGCCGTGCGGGAGGAAGATACGGTCAGCCGATTGGGCGGCGATGAATTCGTGCTGCTGCTGCCGGCACTGTCCGACAATTCTGAAATTTCCGCGCACATGGTTCAAGCCGCAATTGCCCGAATCCAAAAAGTCATTGATGAACCGCTGATGCTCGGTAAACTGCAACATCATATCGCCGCGAGCATTGGCGTAACTCTGTTTCCCAAGGGTGTGGAGTCGGCATCGGATCTGCTCAAACAGGCGGATACCGCCATGTATCGGGCGAAAGCCGCCGGGCGTAACGGCGTCTGCTATTTTGAGCCTACCATGCAGGCCGCCGTCAGCGCTAGATTGACGATGGAGCACGATTTGCGCGAAGCCATGGAGCGGCAGGATTTCCGCATGTTCCTCCAGGGACAGGTTGATGCAACCGGCAAAATTGTCGGGGCCGAAGGACTGATCCGCTGGCATAATAAAGAAGGAGGGCTGATTTCCCCGATGGCCTTTATTCCCGTGGCGGAAGACACGGGACTCATTGTTCCCATGGGGAAATGGATGCTCAAACAGGCGTGCCTGGCCATTAAAAAACTCGAGGATGCCGGGCGGGCCATTCGTATTTCCGTGAATGTCAGCCCGCGACAATTTCGCGCCGCCGATTTTCGGGATCAGGTCGCCGAGGTCTTGCGGGAAACCGGGGCCAATGGAAATCTTCTTATGCTGGAAATCACCGAGGCGGTGGTGTTTGATAATCTTAATGAAGCCATTTCAAAAATGCGGCAACTCAAAGAATTGGGTGTTCACTTTTCCATTGATGATTTCGGCACGGGATATTCATCATTGGCATATCTGAAAAAATTGCCGCTCACGGAATTAAAAATTGACAAATCATTCATTCAGGATGCGCCCACCGACATGAACGACGCCTCCCTGGTGGAGGCCATTCTCGCGGTTGCCAGCCACCACGGGTTGCAGGTGGTGGCGGAGGGAGTTGAAACCCTCCGGCACGTTGAGTTCCTCAAGGAACGTGGCTGTCCCCTTTTTCAGGGATACCATTTTTTCCGCCCCATGCCCGGTGATGAATTTATCAACAACCTCATAAAGGGCTGACATTTCCGCTTGAACACGTGTGCGGGCGTAACGTCGCCGGACGCGGCGGGCCGAACGGCGGGCACCTCCCGGCTTTTCAGGCGGATGTATGCGCCGGAATATAGCCGTGCGCCAACTGTGTGAATTCCGCCGTTTGTCGTTGCGCCCAGGCCTGATCCTGATTTAATTCCAGGGCCATGATCCCGGCGATTTGTGGTGCCGCAGCAATCGTGGCGCGGGCGTCGAGCAGCAAGCAGCGGGTGCGACGGGCTAAAATGTCATCCAAACCTCGGGCCATTTCATGGCGTATGAAATAGATCACATCATCGTTCGTGATGGATAATCGTTCGTGCAAGGATTGGTCGATCATTGGAGGTGTTGAATCCTGTGCGCCGGCCGCAGGCCGGTGAGATCCGCGAATGGGCAGCGTGCGCGTGACGCAAGCCCGATGCGGTAAACCGCCAACCGTCATGGCCTGATCAACCGCATCTTCGGCCATGCGTCGATATGTTGTCCATTTCCCCCCGGCAATCGTCAGCAGGCCGCCGGAACTGATTTCAATGACATGATCGCGCGATAATGCAGCGGTCTTGCCGGTATGGGCAGCGCTCACGAGCGGACGAATTCCGGCGAACATGCTGAGAATATCATGGCGTTGCGGCGCTCGGGCCAGATATCGCCCGGCCGTGGCGAGAATAAAGTCGATTTCCGATTCCTGGGGTATGGGTTCCAGGGGTATATCCGTCACCGCGGTATCCGTGGTGCCCAACAATGTGCGGTTGTGCCACGGAATGGCAAACATCACGCGGCCATCGCTGGTGTGCGGCACCATAATGGCGCTGTCGCCGGAAAGAAAACCGCCGTCCAGCACCAGATGCACGCCCTGGCTGGGCGCGATGATCGCCGGCGCAACTGGGTTGTCCAGCCGCCGCAGTTGATCGCTGAAGGCACCGGTCGCATTGATAATGCATCGCGCCGCAACTGTGTGGGCCTGTCCGGTTTCCCGGTCGGTAAACACCAGTGACCGGAGATGTCCGGCCGCATCATGCCGCAAGTGTGTGACCGGGGCATAATTCAGCAGCGCTGCCCCGAATCGCGTTGCGGTTGCGGCCAAATCCATCAGCAGGCGAGCATCATCAAATTGTCCGTCATGATAAAGCACGCCCCCGCGGAGTCCTTCGGTTTTCAAATTGGGAATATGGCGCAAAACTTCCAACTGGGTTAAGTGGCGGGATTTGCCGAACCCATATTTGCCGGCCAGCAGGTCGTAGGCTTTTAAGCCCATGCCATAAAAGGGGGACTCCCACCATTGGTAATTGGGCACCACAAACGGCAGATCATGCACCAGATGGGGAGCGTTGGCGCGCAAAAGCCCGCGCTCATGCAGGGCTTCGGTGACCAGCGCAACGTTTCCCTGTTGTAAATAGCGCACGCCGCCATGGACCAGCTTGGTGGATCGGCTGCTGGTGGCTTTGCCAAAGTCGCTCTGCTCCAGCAGGCATACCGCGTACCCCCGTGATGCGGCATCAACGGCAATGCCAACACCGGTGGCTCCACCGCCGATAATTGCGATATCCCAAGGCTTATCCCGCGTGATCAGACGCTGTAATGACGTGTTTCTGTCCATGATGGCGTCCCATTGCCAAGCGGGTGTGTTGATTATCCGTGTTCTTCCCAATCCCGTGACCGGGTAACAGCCTTTTTCCATCTCTGGCGGCGAAATTGCACTTCATCAGCACTCATCCCCGGTTCAAAGACGCGATCCAGCGCCCAGTGTCCGGCGACATCCGCTGGCGTTTCCCAGAATCCCATCGCCAGGCCGGCCAGGTAGGCCGCTCCCAAAGCGGTGGTTTCAGTCACCTTGGGTCGCAGGACCGCAACGCCCAGTAAATCCGCCTGAAATTGCATCAATAACGCATTTGCCGCCGCCCCACCGTCCACCCGCAATTCCCGCAGGTCCCGGCCCGAATCCTGGCGCATGGAATCCAGGAGGTCCGCACTCTGATGCGCGATGCTTTCCAGTGCCGCCCGCGCAATATGCGCTGCGGTTGTCCCGCGGGTCAGGCCGAGCATTGCCCCGCGTGCATAGGCGTCCCAATAGGGTGAACCAAGCCCCGCAAAGGCCGGGACAAAATATACACCGCCCGAATCAGGAACACTGGCCGCCAGGGTTTCTATCTGGGCGCTGGATTGAATAATACCCAGTGAATCGCGCAGCCATTGCACCACCGCGCCGCCGATGAATATGCTGCCTTCCAGGGCATAGTCCGTTGTTTTACCGATCTTCCAGGCAATGGTGCTCAGGAGTTGATGTTTGGAAGTCGCCGGTTTATCGCCAACGTTCATAAGCATAAAGCAGCCGGTGCCGTAGGTATTTTTCGCCGATCCGGCGGCAAAGCAGTTTTGGCCGAATAACGCGGCCTGCTGATCCCCGGCCACCCCGGAAATCGGAATCGGCGCGCCGAATAAATCCCGGGCGGTGTGGCCGAACAACTCGGAGCTTGACCGTACCTCCGGCAAAATGCCCGCGGGAATGTCCAACAGCGCCAAAAGCTCGTGGTCCCATTGGCCGCTGTGAATATTAAAAAGCATGGTGCGGGAAGCGTTGGATAAATCCGTGGCATGAACTGCGCCGGCGGTGAGATTCCACAGCAACCATGAATCAACCGTGCCAAATGCAAGTTCGCCGCGCGCGGCCATGGCCCGCGCGCCGGGGATGTGATCCAGCATCCAGCGTATCTTGCCGGCGGAAAAATAGGGATCAATAATCAGCCCGGTTTTGCGGGCGACAAGTTCGGCGTGGCCCGCGGCTTTCAAGGCTTCGCAATCATCCGCGGTGCGGCGATCCTGCCAGACGATGGCGTTGTGAATCGGCACGCCGGTTTTGCGATTCCACAGCAGCGTGGTTTCCCGTTGATTGGTAATACCGATGGCCGCAATATCCGCGGCCGCAATCCCGGCCTGATTGATGGCTTGCCGCGCCGTGGCCAGTTGTGTGCGCCAAATTTCCCCCGGGTGATGTTCCACATATCCGGGTTGGGGAAATATCGGCACAAGTTCCATTTGCGCCATTGCCAATGATTGTCCACGATGATCAAAGACAATGGCGCGTGAACTGGTTGTGCCCTGATCCAATGCCAGAATAACTTTCATCGGATTCTCATTAAAAGATGTTCGGGCCACCGTCCCGCCGAAATGGCAATCGTTTGTGGATGTGATCGGCCATCAGGCACCGGCGGGCATGACCGCTGATTTTTCCACGACAAATTCGGGCCAATCCGCGTTATCCCATCCCACCCGGCTGCCTACCGGATAATCAGCCGCCTGCTGATGACTCGGCAAGCTCACCGTGGTGTCGTAAGCGGTCCGCACGAGCAATGAATTTTCCTTCCCGTTCTGCCGCAATACCAGTCCCTGCATCCGCCGAGGTCGTCCAAACAGCGGCTCAACATAATTTCCGCCCTGACTGACCACTTCAATTTTTCGGGCCGGGGCATGAATGCTGCCCTCTACGCGCTTGCCGACATTCAAATCAGCAACCGATGCACATTTAAAGGTATTGCGGTAATTTGCGCCCGGCGTTTTCAGGGTGATCAGATCGTTTTCAATACTCTCAATAATAAATTTCATTCGTGCTTACTCCAATAAGTCGGGAATTATAATCCGAATGCGTCCGGCGGCCAATGGGCCTTGCGCGGAAAATAGCCATCCGTCGCGGCAACGGACTTTTTCCCTGAAAATATGCATCACAACTGGAATTGCCGTTATCAAACGCTACAATACTTCAACCGCTCGGCCGACTTGGCTCGTTGAAAGCGGTAATGTCTGTAGCATAGTGTTCAGATCAACGAGGAGGCGAAAAATGATGGATTGCTGCCGCGCCAAAATCATGGCGATGATTTCCGCTGCGGCGTTTCTGGTACCGACGGGCTTTGCCTTGGCTGTCGGCTCTGGATCAATTGATGCCGTAGTTGGGGATAACGGCCCGCCGGCGGGAATTGCGATTGCATCCTCTGATAACACCGGTGGGCAATCGGTCACAACCGCATCGGCGGCTTACGGGTCGGTGATGGAAAGTTTTACCGCCGGCACCTCCAGCAATTCCGGCTACACGCCTCCGGATACCAATGGCGCTGTGGGACCATCCGATATTGTCCAACTGATCAACGGTTATTACGGTGTATACAGCCTGGCACCAAGCGTAAATGCCAGCGGTGTGGCGACACCGCTGGCCAGTGAATCGCTGCCCCAGTTCTGGACCAATTCCGGGGTGACCTTGCCGGCGGCATCCAGTGGTTACAATTCGTTTGTATCCGATCCGCGCGTCATTTACGACCCAAGCTCCGGGCATTGGTTCGCCAGCAGCATTGATGTAATGGAAAACAGTTCCAGCGGCAATGTCAGCCGGAGCAATGACTTTCTTCTGGCGGTTTCAAAAAATTCCAATCCATTGGATGGGTGGACAGGATTTAAGGTTGCAGCCTATCAACCCACGAATCCATCACTGACTTCCAGTGAGGCCGGTTACGGAACAACTTTTGCCGATTTTCCAACATTGGGCATCACTTCCAACTATGTCACGGTAGGCGCCAACAATTTCACGGTGCCGAATCAGCAGAACCAATTTTCCTCTGCGCCGGCTTATGAATCGGTGCTGCTGGTGAATAAAAGCGCCCTTACCGGCGGCAGTCCGTCGGTCTCAAACTTCACCGCCAATAGCGCCTTAACTTATCAATCGTTTAACAACCTGGGCTTTACCAATCAACCGGTCAATGACCTCAATGGCACAGGCGCTGCGTCCTATTTGTTTTCCAATTATGACGCATCGGGTGCCAATAACACCTATACGCAGAATCTCAACGAAACGCGCGTCGTGTCCGCGAGCACGTCCGGAGGCCTGGATACAAATTACAATCTGGCGGCCTTTGCCTATCAGTCCGGCGAACCGGTTAATGGCACGCAACCGGGATCATCGGCAACCATTGATACCAATGATGACCGTTTAAGTTCCAGCCTGACCACGGACGCCAAGGGGAACATCTGGGGTATTCAATCTGTCTTGAATCCGGCAAATTCCAATCTTTCCGCCTTGCGCTGGTTTGAAGTCGCTCCGGTTGCTACCGCGGGGAACGGCAGCACCGGGCCGGACATTTTAGCGCAGGGCGTGATTTCCGATCCCAATAATTCACTCTATTTTGGCTCCATTGCCGTTAATTCAGCCGGTAAGGTGGTTATTGGATTTACCGAAAGCGGCACCATCAATCCCAGTGCCTTCGCGCTAATTGGAAATCTGACCGGCACCAACATCACCTTCGGCAGCCCCTTGTTGTTACACGCCGGACTGGCGGCCTATGGAAATACCGGAGCCAATCGTTGGGGTGATTACAGTTCCACCTGGGTGGATGCGACCAACCCGAATATTTTCTGGACCTTTCAGGAATATGCCGTCAGTGCCAATCAGTGGGGCACGCAGATAGCGGAAATTGCCGTGCCGGAACCAACTGCCCTGATGATCTTGGGCGGCGGGCTGGCGCTGATGCTTTTGATTACCCGCCGGCACCGTAAAACGTCCGTCCCGCGCGCTGCCTGATGCCGGCTTGCGCTGTCCGGCGGAAATATGGCGGCATGATATTTAGCGCAATATTAATATCGCGGCATGACACAACCGCCCGGGGCGGACATAATATCCTTGCGCGGTGCCGATGCTCCGCGGCGCGGGCGTTTGCGGCGTAACGGCGTTGAGCAACCATGGCAGATGATTCCCTACAACATCCACGCAAATTTACGGCCGGGTATTGGATTGGCTCGGCGCTGGTGTTATTGGCGGCGGCGATTCTCTCCGGCATGCTGCATCCGTTTAATGTGGTTAAATCGCATTTGCCGGCACGGGTCTGGCAGTTGCCCGAGGATGCGGCGTGGTCGCTTTCCCGGATGATTGAAGCGTATATCCTGTCGCTGATATTTGCCATGAGCGTGGGGGTTTACGCGTACAACAATTTGCGTGCCCGAAGATTGATCCTGCCGATTCTGGATATTCTGCAGTCCATTCCCATTGTGAGTTTTTTTCCCGCGGCACTGGCGGTGGCGGTGTGGCTTTTTGGCGGCGGGCGTCTGGGGTTTGAAATTGCCGCCATCGTGCTGATATTCACCGGCATGTCCTGGAATATGGCGTTTAGTGTATATGAAAGCCTCATCATGATGCCGCGGGAAACCACGGAATGCGCCGAGTGTTTCGGCATTCGCGGTGCCCAGCGATTTTTCACCATCACCCTGCCGGTGTGCGTGCCGGGATTGCTATACAACAGCATTGTCAGTTGGGCGGCGGGCTGGTTTGCCCTGACGGCATGCGAGATTTTGTCGGTAAATAATCGCAATGTCACCCTGCCGGGGATCGGCAGTTTTTTGCAGCAGGCGGCTAATTCCAGAACCCATCCATTGGAATTGAATCTCTGCGGAGTCGCGGTGTTGCTGGGAATTATTCTGATGATGGAATTCTTCGTCTGGCGGCCATTGGCCGTCTGGGCGGAACGATTCCGCTATGAGGTGGCGGTTTCCTCTATATCGCGAGGCAATACCGGGATATTGGGCTGGTATCAGCGCGGCTGGCTGCCGCGGGCATTTATCAACTATTTCGTTTTTCCACTTAACGGCGGGGTCAATGCGCTGATCCGGTACACGCGCGGCTCAGCAAAACGGCTGATCCTGCCCCGCATTGAAGTTCCCGCCCCGATCACTCGCTTATGGTCCAATTTCCAGCGCTTCTCCGGCTGGCTCTTGATTATCGCCATTGCCGGCGGCGGCGGATTTTATCTATTTAATATGTTTCACGATCATCTCCTGCCCCCGCTGGCGGGGAAGATTCCAGCCTACATCGGCTTTTCCTTCCTGCGCATTGTCATTGCCTACGTGCTGTCCATGCTCTGGGTTGTGCCCGCGGTGTTGTGGGCAAGAACCCGGCCGCGGATGTTCCGGCTGCTGTCGTCGGTGTCCCAAACCATGGCCAGCATGCCGCCGATCGCATTGACATTTATTGTCATCAGCATTTTTGTCGAGCATCTGAAATGGGGGTATTGGGGAGTGGAAGCCGCGGGCATGGTGCTGCTGATGAACGGCGTGCAATGGTATGTGCTTTTTAACATGCTCGGCGGCATCGCCAAAATCCCCGGAGACCTCAAAGAAGTGTGCAACGCCATGGGCCTGTCGCGCTGGCAGCAATGGCGCCATCTGGTGATTCCCGCGATTCTCCCTTCGCTGTTTACCGGCACGATCACCGCTTTTGGCGGCGGATGGAATACGCTGATTTTCAGTGAATGCATCACCTATGCCGGACATCCCTACAACTTGCCGGGGATCGGCTGGCTGCTGAATGTGGCGTCCGGCTCGGCCTTGCCGCCGTCCGGCAAGCCGCTGCCCGCGCCGCAGGCGCAGGCGTTGCTTTTTGCCGGCGTGGGTTGTTTGATTGTGCTTATCGTGGTATTGAATCGGCTGCTGTGGAAGCGGCTGCAGGCATGGGCGGCGGATAAATTCCGCCTCGATTATTAACCCGTTGACGCCCGCGGTTTTTGCGCTGGGGTGTCCGATGCTGAAACACCGAATATGAGAAAAATACGATGCTCTTGAAACTCGACAACGTTACCAAAGTGTATCAGACCGACGGACCGGCCGCCACGATATTGGAAGACGTTAACTTAAGTGTTGATTCCGGGCAGTTTATATGCCTGGTCGGGCAGTCCGGCTGCGGTAAATCCACCACGTTGCGCCTGATTAACGGCCTGTTGCCTCCCAGCAGTGGAAAAGTCTATTTTAAGGATAAGCCGCTGGCCGGCATTAATCTGCAATGCGGCATGGTGTTTCAGAATTTCGCACTCCTGCCGTGGATGACCGTTACGCAGAACATTCTTCTGGCCCTTGAGGCGCGGCGGATTGATCGGTCCACTGCAGAAAAACGCGCGGAATTCTACATCGATAAAGTGGGTCTGGATGGATTTGAAGGCGCTTATCCACGGGAACTCTCCGGCGGCATGAAACAGCGCGTCGGTCTTGCCAGGGCCATGGCGGTGGAACCGGAACTGCTGCTGATGGATGAACCATTCAGCGCTCTGGACCCCCTTACCAGCATTATACTCTATGCGGCTATTAACGGGACATCTTCGAAGGTTTGGAATCGCGGTGCCATCAGTGTGTTGATGGTGTGGCGGTGGGTGGTTGGCAGTTCATCCAGGCACCGATCAATGGTTTGACGAAATTCCTGGAACGAGCCGTGGTGACGGGAATTCAGTACCGTCTTTTTGGTGAATCTCCAGAGTCGCTCGATGAGATTG
>JAJYZY010000163.1 GCA_021799715.1 Planctomycetota bacterium
ACTCATTGAGCACCACACCATGGGCTTTGAGGGTATTGAGTTGCACAAGTTTAGCGGCATCGGCATCCGCCACGGTATCACTGTGGCACACGGCTTTTTTGCCTTTATGAGCCAGGGCGTGAATTTGTTCCTGGGTTAATACGCCGCGCTGCTTGAGCAATTCCGCACCCTGGGCTGAAATACCCGCGGATTGCGCCGATTTCTTCGCCGGTTCAAAATTAACATCCTTGCCGCTGGCAAATTCCTGTATTTCCTTGCTGATCCGCATGGAGCACCAGTCGTGACCGCACATGGCACAGAAATCCGTATCCACTTCCAGATCTTCATCATGCAAGGCCCGGGCGGTTTCTCCATCAAAGGCCAGTTCAAACATCTTCGGCCAATTCAATGCGGCCCGCGCTTTGGACATATCATCATCCCATTGGCGAGCGCCGGTAACGCCCCGGGCAATGTCACCGGCATGCGCCGCGATTTTGTATGCAATGCAGCCCGCCTTGACATCCTGCGCTTTGGGCAATCCCACGTGTTCTTTGGGCGTAACATAACACAGCATGGCCGCGCCCGCCCGCGCCGCCTCCGTGGCACCGATGGCGCTGGTGATATGATCGTAACCGGGAAATACATCGGTTGTTAATGGGCCAAGGACATAAAATGGCGCGTCATCGCAAACCCGTTGCTGCAACTGCATGTTCATGGCAATCTGATCCATCGGCACATGGCCCGGACCTTCCACCATGACCTGCACGCCCGCTTCACGCGCTCGATGCACCAATTCTCCCAGCGTACGCAATTCCGCCAGTTGCGCCGCATCCGTGGCATCCGCGCAACTGCCGGGCCGCAGACCGTCGCCCAGAGAATAGGTAACATCATATTGCCGCATAATTGCGGAGATTTCATCAAATAATTCATACATCGGGTTCTGTTTATTATGCACGATCATCCACTTGGCCAACATGCTGCCTCCCCGGCTGACAATTCCCGTCAACCGGTCTTTGACCAGCGGAAGATGCTGCTTGAGCACGCCGGCGTGAATGGTAAAATAATCCACTCCCTGCTGAGCCTGGCGTTCAATTTCCTTCAGGATAATATCGTAGGTTAATTCTTCAATTTTCCGTCCGATGATCATGGAATAAATGGGCACCGTGCCGATGGGTATGGTGCTGTGATCAATAATGGCCTGTCGGCATTCCACCAGATTTCCGCCGGTGGACAGGTCCATGAGCGTATCAGCGCCAAATTGCTGCGCCCACTTCAATTTTTCAACCTCTTCCGCGGTATTGCTGGAAACCGGGGACGCCCCGATGTTGGCATTGACTTTGGTGGTTACCATGCGGCCAATGGCCATGGGATCCAGCCGTTTGGCCGATCGGAGCCCCTTGAAGGCATTGGGATCGTTAATGATTCTGGTTCTCTGGGCAACAGTCTGATTCACCCATAGCCGCTGGGCATCACCACGAGCGCCGGGATGTCCGGCATCAGCCGGTAAATCATATTGAATGTCCATGAGGGAAGTCGCCGCCGCCTGGCCGCCCGCGCCTTGCAAATGCCTGATATTGGCGGGAATTACCAGCCGTCCGCGGGCCACTTCCTGCCGGATAAACTCCGGCGTTTGCCCCTCACGCTGGGCCACGCGAACCATCTGCGGAGTAACAATTCCCGCGGATGCAAATTCATATTGTGTAACCAGATTTTTTACTGCCTGAATCATCGGTGATACTCCTTTATTAGCCGCAATCGCGGCTGATACACTTGCGGCGGAGAAATATTCCCCATTCCGCGCCAATACGCGCCACGCCGCCTGTCCGCGGCCGGCTTGCACAAGAGGTCCGGCGGCGTCAGTACGGAAAATCTGCCGTGACCAGAAGGCAACATGAGCGGGAACGATGCAATCGTTTGTGGCGGTCATCGCTCGCGCTCCCTACGCCGGTACAACCCGGGTCAGGTTCCAAGGGTTTATTCTCAGTTCCGATTCATCGGAACACCCCTGGCGAACATGCAAATATTGTAACACATTTCCTGCCCCAGCATACCACCTACCGCGCGGAGATCGCTCGGCCGTCGCGCGGTCAGAAAATTCCATGGCGAATCAGGCTGCGCAATAGTGCTTCAACCTTCACAAGATGTACGGAATTGACGCTGCCATGAGGCGTAAAATCTTGGGCGGGTACAAGAACCTCGTTGGTTTTTCCGACAATCCATGGATATTCCGGGTTGGGATTGTCAATTCCTGCCGCACTGGGGGCAAGTCGCTCTATCCACTTTGCTGTGTCAAGCAATGAGTCCACGTACTTGCCAAACTGTCGCGGGTTCTTGAAGCCCATAGCCTGCCTGAGGCGTGGATTGGATTTCAGACTTCGTAAGGCCGTAACAAGCCCACCGTGGGTGAACATCAGGCGATCGGATGTTGCGATGTTGGAGAAGAGAATTGCTTTGGCCAGTTTCTCGCTGGTCATTTGAAGATAATGAAACCGGTGGCAATCCGGCAAGCCACCCGCACTGACGAGCACGTCCATCGCCTTCAAATCACTGCACGCCTGGATAAAAAACGCTTCTCCCCAATATTTAACGGCCAAGGGCAAGCTCCTCCGCCTCCTGCCATGTTCCCCAACCTTCAGGGAGTTTGAGTTGGCCGAACTCCCCCCGACGAATCAAGGCGATGGCCGACGGAAACAAAAGCTTATCCCGCAGCGAGGGACCAAATCGATAAGGATGAACGGTGCCGTCCGGGCTAGTCGGGATTTTCGGGGTTAACTCCAGCAATCGCACTTCATCGTCAGCCGGAAACCAAAACACCTTGGTGATGGACGGGTCGGCCTGCCGATTGTCTTTTGCCAATAATAGGGCCTGATTTTTTATTTTACGCCGTAACACAACTTTCGGATTCTCGGCATTCGCCTTTGGAGAAATTCGGTTCCGCCCATCATGACTTAAGTTTACCATTCTGTAGAACCTCTTTCGGCAATCATTTCTATATATTTATGGTAGCGTAACACCGGGGTGCCGACAAGGTTTTCCTCTGTTTTTCGTAGTCGTCCCAGCAAGCAATTGGATGAACGGCAGCCACGGGGGCGATTGCTGAGCGGCGCGGCACCGTTGATGACAGCGTGGTGGCAGGAAATGGCGGTGAAAGTTGGCCGCCGCGCAATGCTACGGCGATGGCGTTGAGTACGGATGTTGAAACATCGGACCGGATTGCATTGTTCATGGGGCGTACTATACACGAAAAAATTCCGCGCCGAGTTGCTCCACAGTGGGCACCACCAGCGAGCGATCCAGAAAATCGTTGAATTGCTCACAGCACGTTTCAGAAATCAGCAGGCAACTGTGGCACGCTGCTCCCTGAAGATAACGCTGGAATACCTGGTTTTGCGGATTATGTTGCGCGCAGACCGGGTCATTGGAGCAGAGCTTGCCGGCTTCAAGGGCGTTGTGCACTTGCTGTGCTATGCGGCGGCCCGCTTCAATCAGGCCGCCAAGTGTGCCCTCCGAATCGGATGAGCCGGTATAAAGAAGAATGCCATAACCGGTTCGCTCCGAACCGTAAATGCGCTCCCGAATGGCACTGGAAGAGTAGCCGCATTCAAGGGATATTTCCGTAATCAGCAGATGGGCCAGCGAATGCAGCATGATATATGCCGCGCCGGGGAATATACGGGCCGATACATTATGCTCTTTTTTCCACAGCGTAAGGGCTTGCTCCAGTTTTTGCCCTTGCCGGTTGACGGCATCAGTTTTCAGCCAATTTTCAATGGCTTCGCGGCGAAATTGAATAAATATGCCTTCGCCGGGGTTCTCAACCGCGGGAATCCATGTAACCTCACTGGCCAATGCGGCAGGCGTTACGCCAATTTGTAATTCACCGTCGATGTCCACCCCCGCGGACTCAAAACGGGTAAATCCGGTAAGGGCTACAACCTCCCGCAGGCGATGAATAAGCACCACTCGTTCGATGGGTTCCATCCAAGGCTGATCCCAATGGGCGCGGGGCAGGGCGCGGGCAATGAAGTTGCCGTGCGGAGTGTCCGTAAAAAGTCCCTCTGGGCTGTTAGCAAGAATGCGGAATTCATCTTCCTTGATGGTCGAGGTTGATTCACCCGCGGATGATTTTCTGCGCTTAATTTCTTCCATGATCTGTTCAGGGGAGTACCCATCAAGCACGGCTTTAGCCCGCGGCTTTTTTCGCAATTCATATTCCAGGTCCTCCGGACAATCCACCGCCTCTAATATGTCGCGCCACACTCTACTGACCGCTTCGGCCAAACCCTCATTTTTTGTAGGCAGAGAAATAACGGAAAACGGCATGGGCAGGTAAGTATTGCTGGCACTGCGAATCAACAGGCGATTTTTATTGCTGCATTGTTCGTATTTTTGCCGCCCCAGCCACGGGCGCTGGCCACCGCATTTACCCAGTGCGCCGGGCGTAGCCGCATCAATCATGCTTCGGCGCGCGCCACATTCGCACCGTATTTCAATGGCCGAAAGGTCCGTGCTGGCACCGTATTCATGTAACCAAAGCGGCCTGCGGCACTCGCTTTTTCCCTGGTGCACAAAATAGCCCCAGTCAATATCGGATATATGCCCGCGCGGGCAGGCGCACACAAACCGCACCGGCGTGGTTTTCAGTTTTTTACCGCCTTCGCTTTTGTATCTTCCTTTTTCCAGATCCCGCAGATGAACCAGGCGGCGGGCACCGGTGGTATCTTCCCCGATATTTGGGGTTGCATCCATTTCCGTGAGGAACCATTCCGGAAAAATAAAAGCCCGTGCGCCATCGATGCTGTTTTTATTGTTGTCCTCATGTGGCGGCGGGGCATAAAGCTTGAGATTGGGCACATTGAGAAACTTCGCCACCGTGGCGGCCAGGCGCGGTTCATCAATTTCCGTTGCTTGGCTGCGGTCCAGTTTCCAGAATTCCAAACCGGCAATGATGACTGAGCGC
>JAJYZY010000164.1 GCA_021799715.1 Planctomycetota bacterium
GCCGATGTCCATTATGGTGGGAATCGGCCGCGCCGCCAAAGCTGGCGTGCTGATTAAAAATGCCGACGTTCTGGAGCGCATGGAAAGCACTGATACCATCGCCCTGGATAAAACCGGTACGCTTACCGAGGGCAAGCCCAAGGTGGTCACGCTGCAACCCGAATC
The DNA here is from genome assembly GCA_021799715.1 of Planctomycetota bacterium. The sequence continues at coordinate 166 of JAJYZY010000164.1, forward strand.
CGGTATAACTGCCGATGATCTGCTGCAATTGGCGGCGTCGCTGGAACGCGGCAGCGAACATCCACTGGCGGCAGCCATCGTATCCGCGGCGGAGGCCAGACAATTGCAACTTTTAACGGTGTCGGATTTTCAAGCCGTCAGTGGGCAGGGCGTCAGTGGGAAAATTGACAATCGCAACGTGGCCGTTGGCAATTCAGCCATGATGAAGCAGATGCATATCCCCATCGAATCCACGCGGGAATCATCAGGCGCGTTGCAACGCAAAGGGCAAACTATTATGTATGTTGCCGCGGATGGCACATTCATGGGGATGCTGGGTACAGCGGATCCAATCCGCACTGGTGCGGTGGAGTTGATCAAAGAGTTCAAAGCACAGGGCCTGTCGGTAGTCATGATTACCGGCGATAACGCGGCTACCGCCGGGGCCGTTGCGCGGCAGCTTGGCATTGAAACTCTTGAAGCCAATGTTTTGCCGCATGAAAAGGATCAAGTCATTCGACGGTTGCAAAGTCAGGGGCGAAAAGTCGTGATGGCGGGTGATGGCATCAATGATGCACCGGCACTGGCGCAGGCGGATGTCGGAATAGCCATGGGAACCGGGACGGATATCGCCATATCCAGTGCCGGCGTTACCCTGCTGCACGGAGATCTGACTGGAATTCTTCAGGCCCGGAAGCTCAGCATGGCAACCATGCGGAACATCCGACAGAATCTGGTCTGGGCCTTCGGCTACAATATCCTCGGCATACCCATTGCGGCAGGCGTTTTGTATCCCTTGTTCGGCATTCTGCTAAGTCCAATGATCGCGGCGGCGGCGATGAGTTTCAGCAGCGTGTCGGTGATTACCAACGCTTTGCGCCTGCGAAATATCAAACTGTAACGCGGGCGGAGCCAATGACGCACTATGGTGTGCGCATGAACTTCCGGGCCGATGCCGCCAATATGTTGGCCATGGCCCGGCCCGTTATCATCCATCCTGAATCAGTGATTTATTGGTGGTATCCACGCGGAACAGCCACGTTGTCACGCCGCCGAGCACAGATCCCGCGGCCAGCAGCAGAAGAAGTTTGGGCGTGCCGATTGCCTTGCCCAATACCGGCAGAAAAAATGTGCTGGCCACAGCGCCCAATCGGGAAAATGCAGTGGCAAAGCCGTGGCCCGCAGCGCGAATGTCCGTGGGGTAAACCTCGGCCGCCAGAACATACGTGGTATTGCCCGGCCCGAATGCATTAAACGCCTGTGAGAACATCATTCCCAGAAATATCAGCGCCAATGCCAGGGCGCTGTATTGTGGAATCCATTGCGCGTGACCATCTTCCACGATGTGCTTGACTGGAATGTGCATCGCGGTAACAGCCACCAGTACCAGTGCCACAGCGCTGCCGACAAAACCAATAATCTGCGGCCCGATACGCCCAATGCGATCCACGGTTAATGCCAGAGGCACATATCCCAGCAGAAAGGTCATCGACAGAATCGCCGATCCCAGTATCTGCTGATGCGTGGTCTTAAAGCCCAGATGCCCCAGAATCAGCGGGGTGTAAATGGTCAGGTAATATCCCACCAGATCCATGATAAACCAGGGAATGCACACCAGCAGCGTGGCGCGGAGAAAACGCTTTTGGAACAGCACGCGCCACGGCGTTCGGGGGGCGATCACTTTGTTGCGTTCCTCCGCGATAATCGCGGATAGTTCTTCGGGTGAAATCGACGGATTCACGCGCGCCAGCACCTCCGCCGCTTTTTCGGCCTGGCCATGCCGCAGATACCAACGCGGCGATTCAGGCAAATTGCGCCGCAGCCAGATGACCAGAAGGGCCGGCACGGCTCCGATAAGCAGCATCAACCGCCACGCGATCGGGCCCAATGACAGCAGGCCGTAGGCCACCAATCCCGCGCCGATGGCACCGAATGTCCACAGCCCGAACGTCCATGTGATCACGCCGCCGCGCTTATTTTTGGGCATGAATTCAGCCATGTATGTGGCACTGATGGGATAATCCGCGCCGATCCCCATGCCCAGGACAAACCGGAACGCCACCAGAGCCTCGATATTCCAGGCCGCGCTGCACAGAACCGCGGCGAAGAAAAACGTGATTAAATCAATAAGATAAATGGCCTTGCGACCAAAGCGATCCGCAATCCGGCCGCCGATCAGGGCACCAAGGAACGCTCCGGCCAGCGCGGCGGTGCCAACCCACCGATATTGTGCCGGGCCAAGATGCCATTGCCTGGCCAGCAGGGTCAGTACCGCGCCGACGATAATGGTGTCATAACCGTCTAGAAATATGCCCAGGCCCGCCGCCCACGCCAACCGCCGGTGCAGCGGACTCATTCGGGCATTATCCATATTGTCCAGCAGGCTGCCCATGGTCAGTCTCCAGTCGATGGCCCGTCACCGGCATCGCTGGCAATATAATGCGTCAGCGGCTGATGTTGAAGCTTTGCCAGGCGGCGCAGGTAAGCCATCACCCGCTGGTAAGATGCTTTGCCTTTCACCGCAATCCATTCCTGTCGCATCTGTTCCGGACCGGGAACTTTCATCAATTGCGTGGGGGTGAATTCCATTTTCCCACGGGCGTTTGCCGTGACCGCACGATGGGCCTTCAGCCAACGCGGGGACAGCCAGTGGCCGGTTTTTCCAGCTTTCCGCCGCAAGCGATCTCCCGGCCACATGTTGCCGGGATTGTACTTCATCGGGACACGAATGTTTTGCAACTTATAGGGCGCAAAATGCGGATGATGTGTCCAGATGCCGGAAAGCACCTGGGCGTTGGCATCCCATTGGGACATCGGTGGCACATGCGTTATGGCTTCGATGGTGCGCATTAAATTGACCTGGGAATAGCGATGCGTAATAAGCCGTCCCGGCTTCACCCATGGACTGACAATCACGGAGAATGACCGATGCGCGTCAATGTGATCCGCCCCGGACTGCGCATCATCTTCCGTGATGAAGACGGCCATGTGCTTCCATTCCGGAGTGCGGCTTAATTCCGCAACAATCCGCCCGGTCGCCAGATCATTGTTGGCAACATAGTACTGGGGTGTGTAATATCCGGGCGTGCGTCCCGCGGTGTGATCGTCGGGCAGCCAGATGTACATGAAATGCGGCAGGTTGTTTTTATGCGCGGCAATAAATTCATGCACGACATGCGCCCGATCTGTATCGAGAATAAACCGGTTCCATGCCGGGAAGTGTTTGCCCAGATGTCGGGCCATTGCCGGGCTGATTTCGCCGGCCTGATTGCGCGATACAAATTCACCAAAATCCATGAATGACACGTGATTGGTCAACAGATCATTAAAAATAAACATGCCGCCGGGATAGGAAATCCATGGATTGGACCAGTGTTTGAGAGTGCTCAAATTAATATAATCCGAATATGGATCATCCGCACCGCTGAAACCGGTATTGGATTGATAAGCCTCGCCCATTAAATTCTGCGACCATCCCGGATTCGGTACAATGCCGCGGTTGGAGTAATACATGGGCCAGGTGCGCTGAACAAAATCAGAATCTTCCGCCGAAGTGGTCCACTGGTGGCCCTGGGCGGTGACTTCCCCATCCATATAGAAATTCACGCACAGGCCAAACTGGCCGGCCAGGGCGTATAAATTCGGCAACTCCGTGCGGTTGTAAAGGTCCAGCCGGGGATCAGCCCATTTGCCGGCGCGCCGGTATGCTCCGAATTCCTCATCAAATGTTTTATTTTCCCGCAGGATAAACACGGCATATTGAATATGTCTGTGAATGAAGCGTTCAGCAACACGGTTTTGTGATGCCAACATTGTCCGCTGCGCTGCGGAAAAGCCATTGTTGGCCAGCGCCGCACGCGTCCATGCGGGAAGATGGGCTGCCAAGCCGTTTAGCCCAATGCGCTGCACGGTGCCGGGCATGGATGTGCCGATCCATTGGTGTTGCGGATTGGCGGCAGAGCCAAGGCCCTTGGCGGAAACCACGTACAGGGCGTGATGATAGATGCACAAGTCCGTAGGATACCAGCCCGTCGGGATTAAGCCATCGAGACTACCCGTGGCGGCATTAAATACCGCAACATCATCGTTGCCCGCATTGGCTGCGAACACTTTGCCGTCCACCACTGCCAGTGCATCGGGAAATGATCCGGGAGGCGCATCGGGATAGGGCCGATCCATGGCCATGCCGATAATGGCCATGGTTTTGGCGTTCACTTCGGTGAGAATATCCGCATTGGCACACGCCACCCAGACGTTGGCGGAGTTTCCCACGGTGGCCAACGCGGTGGGATGTACGCCCGGCAGTTGGTTGTCCGGACCGGTGGGCGCGCCAATTCGGATAAACCCCAGCGGTTGCATGGTGCGGGAATTCAAAATCGTTACACCATTATCCCCCCAATCACTGACCACCAGACGGCGGCCATGATTAGCGGTAACAACCTGAAAGGGCATGGCACCGGCGTTGGCGTAAAGCGTGTGGCCTGTATGTATGTTGATGCGGGCCACGCTGTTGCTAAGTAAGCCGGTGGTAAATATATGCACACCACGTGCGCCGACCGCCACAGAATCCGGATAAAAATCTCGATCCGTGGGCTGGCTTTGTCGCGGCTGCGGAATGATCGTGCCCTGGTTGTTGGCACCATTGTTTTTCTTTAGATGAAAATGTTCCCCCTGATATTGATAGGGATATTGCTTTTTTGAAAACGCCTGAAAAGCCAACGGAAATGTGTGAATCAGCTTCAATCCACCCCCCGGCAGGAGTTTCAGTGCCAGAAT
>JAJYZY010000031.1 GCA_021799715.1 Planctomycetota bacterium
ATGGAAAGCTGGCGGAAGCGGGCCTGGGTGAATGTGGAACCTCTGCCCGCTTAGGCTCTCCGCATGATAAGCTTCGCGCTTTCCGCTGCCGCCCAGGCACAATGGGCGCGTGTCTCCGCGGAGCGGCTGTGGAAATCCGGCGGATGTTGCATTTTCGACGAGCCATTTATTGAGGATAATTCCATGAAGATTGTCCGATTTCTCGACGCACAGGGGCGGATGCATTTTGGCGTTCCCGATGAAAATGGGAACGCCGAGGTTATTTCCGGCGATATCCTGGGGGATTTTACCATCACGCCCCGGCGGGTGGCGGTAACAAAGCTGCTGGCACCGGTTCAGGCGACGGCAATTTTCTGCATCGGCTTGAATTATCGTAAGCACGCGGCGGAGACCAATGCCAAAATTCCGGATTTTCCGGTGCTTTTTTTCAAGAATCCCGCGGCGGTCCAGAATCCGGGCGATCCGGTGGAATTGCCCCGCAAACTCAACAGCGATCAGGTGGATTACGAATGTGAACTGGCGATTGTCATTGGACGCAAAGCCAAAAATGTTCCCGCGGGCCGGGCACTCGAGCATGTGGCGGGATTTACGGCGGCCAATGATATCTCGGCGCGTGATTGGCAGCGGCAATGGGGCGGATCACAATGGTGTCGCGGTAAAACGTTTGATACATTTTGCCCGCTGGGACCGGTTCTGGTAACGCCCGATGAAATCGGCGATCCGGATAAATTGGACCTGCGGACACTCGTTAATGGTCGGACGCTTCAACAGTCCAACACATCTGACATGATTTTTTCGGTTGGAAAAATCATCGAATTTCTTTCCGGCTCCACCACCCTGCTGCCGGGAACCGTCATCCTTACCGGAACTCCGGAAGGCGTGGGGATGGCGCGGCAACCGCCGATCTGGCTGAAGCCTGGCGACAAAGTTGAAGTTGAGATCGAAAAAATCGGCACATTGACCAATCCGGTCGTGGCCGAGGCGTGCTCGGACATGTCTTGACTGTCATTTGCATATCGCCATTGGAACTCCTAGGATACATTTTGTGGGCGGGGGAAAGTTCCGGGGGCGCGTGAGTGTTTCAAACGGCCTGCAAAGAAAGCTGGTGGATATGCAGACGGGCAACGATGGAAACTCGGACAAGATTCAATTGCTGATTGCCGATGTCGATGGCACACTGGTCACCAAAGATAAAGTTCTTACACCGCGCGCAATTGCGGCCGTGGCAAACTTGAAAAGCGCGGGAATTAAATTTGCCATTACCAGTGGCCGGCCTCCACTGGGAATGCGGATGCTTATAGAACCTCTGGAGATAACCACGCCGATTTCCGCATTTAATGGGGGGCTGTTTGTAACGCCGGATTTATCCATTATTGATCAAAAAGTTTTACCCGCAAATGTGGCGGGACAGGTGGTAAAGACAATCAGCGATCATCAACTGGACGTCTGGTTGTATCGCGGCAACGACTGGTTTGCGCACAGCGAACACGGCCCGCATGTGGACAAAGAAGCGTGGACGGTAAAATTCAAGCCCAAGGTGGTTAAAAGTTTTGACGGCCTGTTGGATAATGTGGTGAAGATTGTCGGTGTCAGTGATGATTTGGCCGCCGTGGCCCGTGCCGAATCAGACGCTCAGGAGCAACTTGGTGATCACGTATCCGCCGCCCGGTCCCAGCCCTATTATCTTGATGTGACGCATCCGCAAGCCAACAAGGGCGGCGTGGCCATGCGCTTGGCCCAGGAATTTCAGATTCCAATTTCCTCCATCGCCACCATTGGTGATATGCCCAATGACGTTCTGATGTTTGCCCATAGCGGTTTATCCATTGCCATGGGGAATGCCAACCCGGAAGTCAAACGTGCCGCCCGGAGGGTCACCAAATCCAATGAGGACGATGGCTTTGCCATTGCCGTGGAAAAATATATTCTCAAATCCGCCGCGGGATAATCAAAGCGAGCATCATACGCTGTCTGCCGATGCTTCGGGCATTTTCGGCACGGTTATGAAAGGAAACAATATGGAAATGGGCATGATCGGACTGGGGCGCATGGGGGCGAATATGGTACAACGGCTCATGGCGGGGGGGCACCGCTGTGTGGTATATGATGTGAACGCAAAAAATGTGGACGACCTGCGGGCCAAGGGTGCGACCGGCACGAACACACTGGAAGACTTTGTGCGGCAAATGAGTCAGCCGTGCGTCATCTGGTTGATGGTTCCGGCCGGCGTCGTGGACGGCATGCTTGAGAAGCTTTCGCCGTTGCTCAACGCGGGTGACATCATTATTGACGGGGGAAATTCCTATTATCATGATGACATTCGCCGCGCCAAACAATTAGAGAACCGCAAGATTCATTATGTTGATGTGGGGACTTCCGGCGGCGTGTGGGGGCTGGAGCGCGGATATTGCATGATGGTCGGCGGCGAGGCGGAGATCGTCCGGCATATTGATCCCCTGTTGGCTACTCTGGCCCCCGGTGTGAAAGCTGCGCCGCGCACAGCGGGACGGGAAAAACTGCCGATCAGCCCGGCCGAAAACGGCTATTTGCATTGTGGTCCGCATGGAGCGGGTCATTTTGTCAAAATGGTGCATAACGGCATTGAATATGGAATCATGGCCGCTTACGCCGAAGGGCTTAACATTCTTAAACACGCCAATGCCGGGAAAAACAAACAACAGATGGATGCGGAAACCACCCCATTAAGCAATCCGGAATATTATCAATATGATCTGAATTTGCCCGATGTAGCCGAAGTTTGGCGGCGCGGATCGGTCATCGGCTCCTGGTTGCTGGATTTAACGGCCATCGCATTGGCCAGGGATCCATCCATGGATAAGTTCGCCGGGCATGTTTCGGATTCCGGCGAGGGGCGTTGGACCATTACCGCCGCCATTGATGAATCCGTTCCGGCCCCGGTACTTAGTGCGGCACTTTATGAACGGTTCAGTTCACGGGGCGAGGCCGAATTTGCCGATCGCCTCCTGTCCGCCATGCGGTATGAATTTGGCGGGCATCTGGAGAAGACCAGTGGTGGCGCATAAAACAGGTTTCACCGGTTCGTAAACCACTGAAACAAGGAGAATGGCTTTGGTCGAGCAAGCGGATGCATTGGTGTTCTTCGGTGCGACCGGAGATTTGGCGTATAAGAAAATTTTCCCGTCATTGCAATCCATGATACGGCACGGGCGGCTGAATATGCCCGTGATCGGTGTGGCCAAACAGGGCTGGAATCTTGAGCAGTTCAAGGCCCGCGCCAAAGCTTCTCTGGATGAACATGGCGGTGGAGCGGATTCGGAAATATTAAAAAAGCTGTTTTCGCTGCTTAAATATGTCGATGGTGATTATCAGAATCCGGAAACATTTCAGAACTTGCGACACATGCTCAACGGCGCGAAGCATCCCATGCATTATCTGGCCATCCCGCCGAGCATGTTTGCCACTGTTGGCGCGGGGTTGGCAAAATCCGGATGCAATCACGGCGCGAGAATCGTTGTGGAAAAGCCGTTTGGGCGGAGCTTGAATTCCGCCAGGCAACTCAATGCGACACTGCGCGAATATTTCCCGGAAGAGGCCATTTTCCGTATTGACCATTATCTCGGAAAGGAACCGGTGCAGAGTCTTTTGTATTCCCGGTTTGCCAACGCGGTTCTTGAACCGCTATGGAACCGCAATTACATTGCCTCAGTTCAAATTACCATGGCGGAGAATATAGGGGTGCAGGGACGGGGTAGCTTTTATGAGGAAGCGGGGGCCATTCGTGATGTGCTGCAAAACCACATCATGCAACTTATTGCGTGTCTGGCCATGGAACCACCGGCCGGCGAAGGCGAACCGCTGCGCGATGAGCGAGCCAAAGCGCTGACGCTGGTGCGCACGCTGGCTGAATCGGATGTGGTGCGGGGACAATTTGCGGGTTATCGTGATGAGAAAGGCGTGGCCGCGGATTCGACCGTTGAAACGTTTGCCGCCGTGCGGTTGTGGATTGATTCCTGGCGCTGGGCGGGTGTGCCATTTTACATTCGTGTCGGCAAGTGCCTGCCGATATCGTGTACTGAAATCATTGTGGACTTCAAAAAGCCGCCGCAGCGTGTTTTTCATGAAAACAATATCGGTCGCAGCAATCACCTGCGGTTCCGGGTCAGTCCGGAAGTCGTTCTGGCCATGGGCGTGCGGGTAAAAAAAATCGGCGAGTCGCTGGAGGGTACGAGTGTGGAACTTATTGCCCAACGCCATCCCCATGACGAGATGCAACCTTATGAACGGCTCTTACTGGATGCGGCATGCGGGAAGGCTGATTTTTTTGCCCGTGAAGATCAGGTGGAGGAAGCCTGGCGAATTGTCGATCCTATACTGGGCAACGCTACGCCGGTTTTCGCCTATCAGGCCGGTACATGGGGACCTCCGGAAGCCCAAACGCTGCTGGATGAGGGTGTGGCGTGGCGTGATCCGTGCGACGAATCGGAAGACCCGGACGCGTAAGGCCGGGAAGATGTCCCGTTATTCCGTTGAGTCGGGACGAAAATGGCGTTGGCCGGTACGGAAGGTTTTCCTGGTACCAGCGCGGTGATAGAATGACACATCAGGTTGCATGATGGAATGGCCGAGGTTCATTCAAACCGCCGTTGCGGATGGAATCAAGCTCGGTATTTTGACAAAGGTGTTAATATGAACGCTGAAAACAAAACGCCACCCACCCGTGAGTTGCATGATCTGGGCCAGAGTATCTGGTTGGATAATATCACCCGCAAATTACTTACCAGCGGCACGCTGAAGCGGTATATTCGTGATCTATCGGTTACGGGACTTACCAGCAACCCCACTATCTTTGATCATGCCATCAGTAAATCTGATTTTTACGATCAGGCCATTCGTGCCCTGCATGATGCCGGCACCACTGCGCCGGAAGCGATTTTTTTCAGCTTGGCCATTGAAGATTTACAGCATGCCGCGGACTTGTTCCGTCCGGTTTATGATCAGACGCGGGGGGTCGATGGCTTTGTATCTTTAGAGGTGTCTCCCGTGCTGGCCTATGATACAGCCAATACACTCGCCGCCGCGAAGGAACTCTTCAGCCGGGCCAAACGGCCCAACCTGTTTATTAAAATTCCCGGCACCACCGAAGGTCTTCCGGCAATTGAGGAAGCCATTTTCAGTGGCATCCCGGTTAACGTCACACTCTTATTCTCTGCACAACATTACATGGCGGCTGCCGATGCCTATACGCGCGGCATCCAACGGCGCGTTGCGGCCGGGCTGGACCCGCGGGTGGCTTCCGTGGCGTCGGTATTTATCAGCCGCTGGGACAAAGCCGTCATGGGCAAGGTTCCCGAAACGCTGCGCAACAAACTCGGCGTGGCGGTTGGATATAAAACGTATAAAGCATATCGTGATCTTCTCGCCGGTGAACAATGGCGGAAGCTCATTGCCGCCGGTGCCATGCCGCAGCGCTTGCTCTGGGCCAGTACTGGAACGAAAGATCCGGCCGCGCCCGACACGTTTTATATCACCGCATTGGCCGCGCCGGACACGGTCAACACCATGCCGGAAGAAACACTGCTGGCCTTTGCAGACCACGGTAAAGTGGGTTCAGCCATGGGAACGGATGTAACCGATGCCGATGCGGTTCTCCAGCGGTTCGCCGAGGCGGGATTCACCGTGGATAAACTCGGAGCGCAATTGCAGAAGGAGGGGGCGGAATCGTTCGTCAAATCATGGAATGATCTCCTTGCCGTTGTTGGCCGCAGAAGTTCCGCGCTTGCGGCGGCGGCCTCCTGAATTTCAAAATTTAGCTTTTAATGGAGTCAATAATGTCCACAGCAAGTGCGCCGGTCGTCGATGCAAAAATGGCGATCCCGTTAACCACCCGTCCCGCATTTCAATCGCTGACGAAACATCTTCAGGCCGTCGGCGGCCTGCACCTGCGGGATATCTTTGCCGCGGATCCGAATCGCGCCGAACGCTTCAACGTGGAGGCGGCGGGGCTGTTTTTGGATTATTCCAAAAACCGCATTACCGATGAGACCTTTACGCTACTGCTGGATCTGGCCCGGCAATCCGGGGTGCCGGAGCATATTGCGGCAGTGTTTTCGGGTGAAAAAATCAATATTACCGAGAATCGCTCGGTGTTGCATGTGGCCCTGCGATCGGCGCGCACGGATACGTATCTCTCGGACGGGCAGAATGTTGTACCGGAAGTGCATGATGTGCTGGATCGCATGGCCGCATTTTCCAGCCGCGTGCGGTCCGGCGAATGGAAAGGCTTCACCGGCAAGCCCATTCGCAACGTTGTGAACATCGGCATCGGCGGATCGGATTTAGGCCCGGTCATGGCCTACGAGGCGTTGCGCCATTATTCGCGGCGCGACATGACTTTCCGTTTCGTTTCCAATATTGACGGCACGGATTTCGCCGAGGCCACGCGTGATCTCGCGCCGGATGAAACGCTGTTTATTATTTCTTCCAAAACGTTCACCACGCTTGAAACCATGACCAACGGCCACACCGCGCGAAATTGGCTGCTGGCGGAAGCAAAAGATACCGCGCATATTGCCAAACATTTTGTCGCGGTTTCCACCAATGCCAAGGAAGTCACAGCGTTTGGAATTGATGCCGCCAACATGTTTGGCTTCTGGGATTGGGTCGGTGGGAGATATTCCATGGATTCCGCGATCGGCTTGTCAACAATGCTGGCGGTGGGGCCGGAACAATTCGCAAAACTGCTTTCCGGCTTTCGCGACATGGATACGCATTTCCGCACCGCGCCGCTGGAACGCAACATGCCGGTTATCATGGGGCTGCTGTCCGTCTGGTACAACAATTTTTTCGGTGCCCAAAGTGTGGCGGTGCTGCCGTATGATCAGTACCTCAAGCGCTTCCCCGCATATTTGCAGCAATTGACGATGGAATCCAACGGCAAGAGCATTACGCTCTCCGGCCGGCGGGTGGATTATGAAACCGGCCCGATTTTCTGGGGGGAGCCTGGAACCAATGGCCAGCATTCGTTTTATCAGTTGATCCACCAGGGCACCAAGCTGATTCCGTGCGACTTTATCGGCTTTGCCCAATCGCACAATCCACTGGGCAATCATCATGATCTGCTGATGGCCAACGTTTTTGCGCAGGCGGAGGCGCTGGCGTTTGGAAAAACCGAAGATCAGGTTCGTCGGGAAGGCACGCCGGAATGGCTTGTGCCGCATCGGAGCTTTGATGGTAATCGCCCCAGCAATGTAATTCTGGCAAAACAATTAACGCCTGAAATTCTCGGCGCTCTGGTGGCCCTGTATGAGCATTCCGTATTTACGCAGGGCGTAATATTTTCCGTTGATTCATTTGATCAATGGGGCGTGGAACTCGGTAAAGTGCTGGCGAAGAAAATCGCCGCGGAGCTGTCCGCTTCCGATGATGCCGGCTTACAACACGACGCGTCCACCAATGCCCTGATTCGCCGCTACCGCCGCGACAAGGCCTCATCCGGGTCAAACGCGTGATGTCCAACATGCAGGAGGCAACGATATGATCGGTGGTTATAACAAACGTCTTTATATTCTGCCGTTTGATCATCGGCACTCTTATGGATCGGAGGTTTTTGGCTACCAAGAACCCATGACCGCCGCGCAAAGAGATGACATCGCCCAGAGTAAAGCTGTAATTTACAGTGGTTTTAAGGCCGCCATCGAAGCCGGTGTGCCGCGGGAAAATGCGGGCCTGCTAGTGGACGAGGAATTTGGCACCGCAATTCTCGAAGAAGCCCGCGATCATGGTTACATTACCTGTTTGTCAACTGAAAAAAGCGGTCAGCATGAGTTTGATTTTGAATATGGCGACGCCTTTGCCGCGCACATTGAAAAATTCAATCCCACATTTGCCAAAGTGCTGGTGCGGTACAATCCGCAAGGCGATGCGGACGGCAATGCGCGGCAAATCAGCCGGTTAAAACAACTTTCTGATTACCTTGCCGCTTCCAGACGGCATTTCATGTTCGAACTTCTGGTTCCGGCGGAAAAATCCCAACTCCAGCGAATGGGTGGAGATGTTCACGCTTACGATCTTAAACTGCGCCCCGGTCTGATGAAACAGGCAATCGAGGAACTCCAGAATGCGGGTGTCGAGCCGGACGTATTGAAAATTGAAGGTTTGGATCGTGCGGATGATTGCCGGATGATCGCCGCGTCGGCCCGACGCGGCGGACGCAACAACGTTGGCTGCATTATTCTTGGGCGGGGGGAAAATGAAGCCAAAGTCATTGAGTGGCTTACCACGGCGGCGGCGGTTCCAGGCTTTATCGGCTTTGCCGTAGGCCGTTCCAGTTTCCTGCAAACCATTATCGATCTTCGCGCGGGCAAAATAAGCCGTGGACAGGCGGTGCGGCAAATCAGCGATAAATTCATGCAATGGGTGGGTGTGTTTGATAAGGCGGCAACCTGACCATGTTCGGATCGCACTTATCGGTTGCCGGCGGCTTATACAAGGCGGTGGTGGAGGCACAAGGTGAAGGCCTGCAAACCGTGCAGATATTTACACGTAATCAGCAGCAATGGGCCTCGCCGCCATTGTTGCCGGAGGTAATCAGGCAGTTTCGTGATCAGGTAAAAAAGGCCGGATTCCCGTGCGTTGTTGCGCATGATTCGTATCTGACCAATCTGGCGTCGGGTAATGAAGAACTGCGGCAAAAGAGCATTCATAGTTTTGCCCTGGAACTAGCGCGGTGCCACGCGCTGGGAATTCAATATCTGGTAACGCATACCGGTGCGCACGGCGGGACTGGAGAAGCCGATGGTATTTCCCGGATTGTGGCGTCCTTGCGGCAGGTGCTTGAAGTGGACAGGCACGGCTCCACGATGATCTGCTTGGAAACCACAGCGGGTCAGGGTACGTCTCTGGGCTGGCGATTTGAACAACTGCGTGATATTTTATCCGGCGTGGGCGAAGCTGACAGACTGGGCGTGTGTGTGGATACGTGTCACATTTTTGCCGCGGGCTATGATATTTCAACTCCTGCCGGGGCGGCAAAAACCTTTGTGGAATTTGATCGTACTATCGGTTTTGATCGATTACGCGTCATGCACCTCAACGACAGCCGCAAGTCATTGGGGTCTCGGGTGGATCGTCATGCCCATATTGGTCGCGGCATGATCGGCCTGGCCGCGTTTCGATATGTGTGTCAAAATCCCATTTTTCAAAAGATTCCAAAAATCATGGAAACTCCCAAGGAAATTGCACCCGACGGCCGTTTATGGGATTTGATCAATCTGGAAATATTGCAGGCGCTGCAACGCGGTGAGGATGTCGTTCTTTCGCCGCTGGAAGCCCCTCCGCCGCCACGCTCGCGGAAGAAGGCCGGTGCCGGAATATCGGCAGCAAAAAAAAGGGCGGGGAAATGACCGATATAGTCGCGCCGATATTTGTCCGTTCGACTCAAGCCGCCTTGCCGCAGGTTGTTGCCGCCGTTAATCAAGGCGCGGACATGCTCGAATTGCGCTGCGATGAGGCCAGCGGCGAAGCCATCGCGGACATACTGGCCCGTCCGGAGGTGCGGTGTAAACCGGTAATTGTGACGATTCGCGCCAAGGCCGAAGGTGGATTGTTTTCCGGTTCCGAGTCCGAGCGGTTGCGCCAAATCCTGTTTGCGTGTCGATTGAAGCCCGACTATGTGGATATTGAATATGACACCTGGCGGCAGAACGCAGATTTTGTGGCCGAAGTCCTGCCGCTGCTGGCGGAAGCGGGAAAAGCCGCCTCCGGAAAGCCCAAATTAATTCTTTCCAATCATGATTTTTCATCGCGACCGATTAATTTGAAAGCTCGCCTGCTGGCCATGGCCGGCATTGCTGCCGTGCAAATTGTTAAGGCGGCTTACAAAGCGGAAAGCCTTGCTGATGCTCTGGAAGCACTGCGACTGTATCAGGAATTGCCGGAACAAATCAGACAGCCCCTGGTGATTATTGCCATGGGTGAGGCGGGCTTGATCACACGGCTTCTTGCCGCCAAATATGCTGCTGCCTTTACCTTTGCGGTTCCCTCCGGCTGCGCCATGACGGCACCGGGGCAACCAACAATAAAGGATTTAATTCATACCTATCGATTCAAAAAGCAGCGGCCTGATTGGCCGGTTTATGGCGTCATTGGCTGGCCCGTGGCGCACTCCATCAGCCCGATGATTCATAATGCGGGATTCGATGCTGTGGATGTTCCGGGCGTGTATGTGCCGCTGCCAATCGCGCCGGAATACCAGTGCTTCCACTCCACTGTCAACGCGCTGCGCGAATTGCCGGCTTTGAATCTGCGCGGCGCAAGCGTCACAATTCCCCATAAGGCCAACGCGGCGAAATTTCTGCTTGGCCACGGTGGTGTTTTGGATGATACATCAGCCCGCATTGGCGTGATCAACACACTTTATTTCCCACACGGCGGCCCGATTCGTGGAACCAATTCCGATTGGTGCGGGGCCATTGACGCTTTGCGGGACGGCATGCAATGGAGCCTGGGTGATCTGGTGCAGAGGCGCATTGCCGTGCTCGGTGCGGGCGGTGCGGCGCGGGCGATTGTCGCGGGCCTGGCAACGTTGGGAGCCAACGTGACTATTTACAATCGCACACTCAAGCGGGCCCAGGAATTAGCGCATGAATTTAATGGCAAAACGGGATCTGTCTCGGCAGCGCAACTTGATGAATTGCGCCGCACGAAATGCAATGTGATTATTAATTGTACGCCGGCGGGGATGAGCCCGCATGAGCATACGGTTCCAATCGATGATTTCCATGTCATCGATTCATCCATGGTGATTTTTGACACAGTATACAACCCGCGGCGTACCCGCCTGCTTGATATTGCGGCGCGGCGCGGGGCCAAGACAATTGAAGGCCTGGAAATGCTCTTGCGTCAGGCGGTGGTACAATTTGAGGGCTTTACAGGCAAACCGGCACCGTTGTCGGTTATGCGCGTGGCGGCGGAAGCAGCTTTGGATCGCAAGGCATAGCATAAATGTACGGCCATGGGAAGTGCCTCGGCAGACCAAAATCGCAGGTTGGTGACAATGGCAGAATTGGTGCTGCCTTAAAAATGTGCAGTTGTCAAAAGAAAAATTTTGTTGTGCATTGAAATTAAGCAGTTCTGCGAAAATAAAATGCCGATTTTACAATCGGCACGCTGCTTGCATTATAATCAAACGGAAGGTGATATTGATGCTTTTATCAGCATCAGTGCGTGTGAAGTATCGCTTGTTGCGAAATTTCGCTTATTTGAATGTATGGAAAAGTTCAATCGGAGGGTGATAATACCTTTGCAATCAGGCTGGAGGATGGGAAATGCCTGAAAAACGGTGCATTTCTTGGTTTGCGTCCGAATCCAGGTTGTGTGAGTTTGCCAGTTTTGCGGTGTCGGGTAAAATCGCCGCCTTTCCCGAAAGGAGCCGCGTTGTTTTTACCGGCGGATAGTCGTGAGTCACTTTTTTACAGGAGCCTGTCAGTTATGGGTGCATCAAATGCTCGTCATGCGGCGGTTGTCGCATTAACCAATTTCCGGACCATTCCTCCCCGTGTCAATTTCAAGGAAAAGAGCGTCAAGGAAATTTTTGCCAGTAATGTATTTAATGAAGAGGTTCAAAAGGCCCGCTTGCCCAAGCCGGTTTTCAAGAAACTTCAGCAGACAATTAGAAAAGGTCTGGCTCTTGATCCATCGATTGCGGATGTCGTCGCGGCGGCCATGCGGGACTGGGCGGTTGAGAAAGGCGCTACCCACTATACCCATATTTTTCATCCGCTTACCGGTGTCACGGCGGAAAAGCATGATAGTTTTGTTGCTCCCACCGAAGACGGCGGGGCGATGCTGGAATTTTCCGGCAAAGAATTGGTGCAGGGTGAACCGGACGCTTCATCGTTCCCATCCGGCGGCATCCGCGCCACGTTTGAAGCCCGTGGTTACACCGCATGGGATCCCACCAGTCCTGCCTATATTCTCGAAAATCCCAATGGAACGGCCCTGGTGATTCCAACGGCATTTGTTTCCTGGACGGGTGAAGCGCTGGATGAAAAGACCCCGCTGCTTCGCTCCATGGAAGCCCTGTCCGTTCAGGCCATGCGCGTGCTGAAGCTGTTTGGCAATCACTCAGCGACAAAAGTATTCACCACTGTCGGGCCGGAGCAGGAATATTTCCTCATTGACCGCAATTTCTATTTCGCCCGTCCGGATCTCATCAACGCCGGCCGGACGCTGTTCGGAGCCAAGCCCCCCAAAGGTCAGGAAATGGAAGACCATTATTTCGGCAGCATTCCAGAACGCGTTCTGGCCTGCATGCTGGAAGTTGAACAGGAACTTTACAAGCTTGGCGTGCCGGTCAAAACCCGTCACAACGAAGTGGCCCCCGCGCAATATGAAATCGCTCCGATTTTTGAAAACAGCAACCTTGCCCATGACCATCAGATGCTCACCATGGAAACTCTGCGTCGTGTTGCGGAAAAATATGGTTTGGCGTGTCTTCTGCACGAAAAACCGTTTGCCGGCGTCAATGGTTCCGGTAAACATAACAATTGGTCCATGGCGACGGACACCGGTGAAAACCTGCTGAACCCCGGCGAAACGCCGCACGAAAATGCGCAGTTCCTGGTGTTCTGCGCGGCGGTTATTCGGGCGGTTAATAAGCACGCCGCATTGTTGCGCGTCGCAATTGCCTCCGCGGGCAATGACCATCGTCTGGGCGCGAATGAAGCGCCGCCCGCAATTATCTCCATTTACCTTGGCGATCAATTGCAGGACATCATCACCCAGATTGAAGCCGGTGGTGCCAAGAGCACCAAAAAGGGCGGCCACATGGAAGTCGGCGTGACTGTGCTTCCCAAACTTCCGCGCGATGCGGGAGATCGTAACCGTACCTCACCGTTCGCCTTTACCGGCAACAAGTTTGAATTCCGTGCGGTGTCTTCGGGGCAGTCCGTGGCCACCCCCAACACGGTGCTCAACACCATTGTCGCCGAATCACTGGATTACATTGCCGGTAAGCTGGAAGCCGATCACAAGGCCGGTAAAGATTTCAATAAGTCGGTACAGGAACTTCTCGCCGCGATCATTAAAGAGAACAAGGGCGTGATTTTCAACGGCAACGGCTATTCGGAAGAATGGCACAAAGAAGCCGAAGCCCGCGGCCTGCCCAATTTGAAAACCACCGTGGATGCCGTTCCGCACCTGGTTTCCAAAGAATCCATTGAACTTTTCGGCAAGTACAAGGTGCTTACAGAACGTGAAGTTCGCAGCCGTTACGAAATTTATCTTGAAAAATATGTGAAGACCATCAACATCGAAGTTCAGATGACCACGGTGATCGGCAAAACCATGATTATTCCAGCGGCACTGGAATATCAGAAGAATGTCGCCAAGTCCATCGCCGCCGCCAAAGCCGCCGGCGTTCCCGGATCCGTTCTGGCTGAACAGGAAAAAATGCTCGCTGACCTCTCGGCATCCATCAGCGATATGCAGAAGAAAACCGATGCGCTTGCCCGGCATGCCGAACACCATGCCGCCGGTGATACGCTGTCACATGCCAGGTACTCGCTGGATAAACTGATCCCGGCGATGATGGCGGTTCGCCATGCGGGCGATCATCTGGAGACAATTGTGTCCGATGAACTCTGGCCGCTGCCAACATATCGTGAGATGCTCTTCATTAAATAGAGCATCCGTGACAATGTGTCGAATATCAAAGGGGTCGATCCGTGCGGATCGACCCCTTTTTTTGCTTTGGTATATATAGTTTCGGCGCATAGACGCAGCTGAACGGTGGAAACCCGCAGCGTTGGGGGTTCGGCAATGGCAAACCCGAAATGTACCTTGCACTGACCTGCGGGGCAACTGGTGGGCGGCCCGGCAAACGTCAATCCGTCTGATTATCCGTGAATATCCACTGTTGCCACGGCTTGGGAAACTTGGCAATCAGCCGTCCCGGCCAACTCCATGTCAGAACGCTCCGCACAATGGTCACCGCCAGCAATCCTCCAGCGATGACATCCGATGGGTAATGATCATGTCGAATGACCCGCTGAAATGCGACATCCAGCGCCAAACCATAAAATAGCGCTCGGCCGCGGGGATAAAACCAGGATAATCCCGCTGCCAGTGCGAATGCTCCACTGGTATGCGCGCTGGGGAACGATTGGTATGCCGCGGACGCAAATCCATAGGCTGGGCCAAAAAAGCCGTACTTGCCTTCTGTTAAAACCCACGGTCTGGCCCTTCCGCACAGGCCCTTGACCAGATAACACATGGCCACGGCGCAAATACATCCAACCGCCAGAGCGATGGCCTTTTTCCTACCCTGTTTGTCCAACAGCGCCACCGCGATAATAACCAGCACCGAGCATGTCCATTGCCCCCATTGCATGAGCATGATCATTTCCAGGTTAATATCGGATTTAAAAGTGATGGGATTTCCCAGTGCCCAGTGTCCTACCGGCTTGTCAATAACAAATGCAATGGCAATGGCAATGAATATCACCAGAAATTTGGCCCATCGCGGCCATTTGGAGTCAAAGTGAACCGGCGCTGCCTGCTGCCATAGCAGGGGGATTTCAACATTGGATGAATTCATTTCAAATGGTCTCCGGTAAGGGTTGGAATTACCAGCGGCACAACGAAAGTGCGTAATAGCCTTTCAGAGGAAGCTTGTCAATATTTGTGTAATTTCCACCATGGGTTATAATGCGTAATTCCAGATTCGGGACGATTGGCGTTTCCGTTCTGGAAGCCGGTGGTTTATTCAGGTGCGTAGCGTTATGCATGCTATTGAGCTGAATTATGTTGCAGCGTGAGGATTACAACCTCCCGCTGCCGCGGTGTACCCGGCTGCAGTTCACCACATGGTGGGTCTGCAAGGTTGACATTTCCAATGTGTCTTGAACCTTGATTTAGATCACACCGCCAGTGGTGTGACGGCGCTGTTTGCGGCTGGGGTACAGCCGGAGATCGCATTGAACCGGCGACTTTTTGCCGCGCTGGATAATTGCACGCATGAAGTTGATGTGTCATGGTGCGGCGGCGGAAAATTCGCACATATAGAGGTCAGGCATAGTATGAATCAGGAACTCCTAAGAATAGTGGATTCCATCGCTCGTGATAAAAATATCGAGAAGGAATCCATCTTCAACGATATTGAAATGTCCCTGCACTCCGCGGCGCGAAAGTTCTATGGCGAGGCGGAGGATGTTGCCTGTACCATTGATCGCATGACCGGTGATATTCAGGTAAATAAAAACGGAACACTCATTGACTACCGCGAATTTGGTCGAATTGCGGCGCAAACCGCAAAGCAAGTTCTTATTCAAAAAATTCGTGAAGATGAACGCGGCAGCATTTTAGAAGAATTTGCAGATCGGCAGGGGCAAATTATCACCGGAGCTGTCGCCAGAGTTGAAGGTACCGCGTTGTCGGTGAATCTGGGGCGCTGTGAAGGCTTTCTGCCCAAAAGTGAACAAATACCGGGTGAAACGCATCATGTAGGCGAGCGCATTCGCTGCCTGGTATTGGAAGTGCGTGATGTCGGGAACCATGTCAAAATTGTGCTCTCCCGATCCCATCCTGATTTTATTCGCCGGCTCTTTGAATTGGAAGTTCCTGAAGTTCAGGAAAAAATCATCGAGGTAAAAGCTCTGGCGCGTGAAGCCGGCTATCGCACGAAAATAGCGGTATCTTCCATTGATACCAAAGTTGACTGCGTGGGTGCGTGTGTGGGCGTCCGCGGCAGCCGCATTAAAAATATTGTCGATGAACTGGGTGGTGAAAAAATCGACATCGTGCGCTGGAATGAATCCTCGCAGGTGTTGATCACCAATTCTCTAAAACCCGCGGAAATCGTGGAAATTTCGCTGAATTTTGAACTGGGACGAGCCACCGTCGTGGTGAATGAAACACAGTTGTCCCTGGCCATTGGAAAGCGCGGACAAAACGTGCGACTGGCCGCCCGGCTGACGGGCTGGGATATTGATATTCTCACGCCGACTGAATACAGCAAAGGCCTGGACGATCTGGAAAAGGCCATGCGCACCATCGAAGGCGTGGATGACAAATTTATCGATCGTCTTGTGGCGCTGGGTATTATCGATCTGCGCGATTTGCAGGAAGTGGGGTTTGAGCCTCTGGTAAAAGAACTCGAACTTACCGAAGAGCTTGCCAGAAAAGTCATCGAGGTTGGCCGGGAAGCGGGCAAGCGCATTGAGGAAGAAGAAAAGGCTCGGAAAATATCCGACGCCAATGCGGCTAAAGAACAAGCTCTGGCCGCCGAGGCGGATGCGACATCGGCTCCAGGCGCTCCGGAAGGTGTCCTGGAAACCACAGAATCGACGGCCTCTGCCGGTGCAGCTCCATCTGATGTGCCGGTGGTTGATACGTCAGAACCGGCGGAACCGGCGTCGTCGAATTAACATGACGCCATCGCGGACAGGATGATTGTTAAAGTCATCCGGCGTTCGGCTTTACGGGAGTTTTCATTGCGACCACAGAAAGTATTCCAAATTGCCCGCGAGCTTGGCATTGACAGCAAAGCCATCATTGCCAAATGTGAAGCGGAAGGTGTACCCAAAATTGACAGCCACCTAAGCGTGGTCAGCGTGGGTCTTGCCGCCACCATTCGCGAATGGTTCAGCACCACTTCGCCAACCACAGCCGTTGAACGCACTGCCCATGTGGATGTGGAAAAGGTTAAAAAAACGCGTGTGGGGCGAGCCAAGTCAACCGAGACTGTGGCGCGCAAACCGGGGCGGCGCGGACGGAAACCCGCCGCAACCGCCGAAGATTCCACCTCGGATCAGGATGGCGGCGTGGCCGTCGAAACGCCGGAGCCGGCGGATTCCCATGTGGTGGAAAACGCCCGTAATGGTTCCGCCGCCGCCGATACACTCCCGAATCTTGACGTCTCGGACGTGGAATCAGATTCGACACGCGACACGTCTGCTGAAGCCAAACCCGCGGCTGCGGATGCGCACAAAACCGAAAAGCCTGTAAAACCCGCCGCGGATGTGCCGCTTAACGACCCGCCCGCAGTCGTTGCGGATATTGACACTCAGCAGCATCGGGCGGTCGCTGCGGAACCGGTGGCTCCCCCAGCGACCATTCCCGTTGCGCCAGTGGCTCCCGTCGCTCCGGTCAAGCCCGTTAAACCACCGGTAAAGGTAACACCGCGCGGCGTTCCCAACGTGGTTGCGAAGCTCGTGGTCACCCCAGTTGGCCCGCGCAATATTCCAACCCCTGCGCAGTTGCAGGGGCCTAAAGTCGTGCGCGTTGAAGCGCCGGAGCAGGTCTCGGCTCCGCGGCCGCGGCCGCGCCCGGCTGCAGGGCCGTCAACTTCAGCCCCCATGATGGACCGTCACCCCGCAAGCGGTGGATTTTCAGGACGCCATAAGGGCCGACATCAAACCGAACGCAATCTTGATGAGGAAGAAGGTCATTCACCCCGGCGCAAGGGCGGTCGCACCGGCCGTAATGCTTCGGGCCGCACTGTCGATGTCGGGGCGGAACTTCCCGCGGGCAATTGGACGGATGCGGATCTGGTGGATCGCGCGGAACGTCTGGCCTCGGCCACGGGTGGAAAGCTGCGAGCGCATCGGCGGGCGTTGAACAAATCCCAACAGCGCGAGCAATCCACCCATGTTGAGTATCAGCGCCCCAGTTCCATTTCCGTGACACCTCCCGTAACACCAAGGGAACTATCGGAATTATTGGGCGTTAAAGCCGGTGACCTGCTCAAAAAGCTTATGGAGCAGGGCACGATGGTAACCGTCAATCAGCCCATTGACGTTGCCGCGGCCCAGTTGTTGGCGCTTGACTATGGCGTTGAACTGCTCATCAAGGAAAAAGAATCACTCTTTGCCGCCGTTGAGAGGCAATACGCGGAGAAAGAAGCGGTTGCTGAAAAAACTCCGCGACCGCCTATCGTTACCGTTTTGGGCCATGTCGATCATGGCAAAACCAGTCTTTTGGATAAAATCAGGTCCAGCAATGTTGCGGCCGGTGAAGCTGGCGGCATCACGCAGCACATCGGCGCGTACACCGTTACCATTAATGGTTCGGACGGCAAGGCCAAGCGGGTAACGTTCCTCGATACCCCCGGTCACCAGGCGTTTACCGCCATGCGGGCGCGCGGTGCCAATGTTACCGACGTGGTGGTGCTGGTTGTGGCTGCGGATGACGGTGTTATGCCGCAGACGGTCGAGTCCATCAGCCATGCCAAAGCGGCCAACGTGCCTATTGTTGTGGCGTTGAACAAAATTGATAAACCGGAAGCCAACGCCAATCGGGTTTTAGGGCAATTGGCCGAGCAGGGGCTGAATCCGGCGGAGTGGGGCGGTGATGTGGAAGTTGTCCGCACCAGCGCCATGAGCGGTTTGGGCGTCAAAGAACTCATAGAATATCTCGATTACGTCGCCACTTTGCGTGATTTAAAAGCCTCAACTGATATGCCTGCCCGCGGATCGGTGGTGGAAGCGTTTAAGGATCCGCTGCGCGGTGTTGTAGCGCGGGTAATTGTTCGCAACGGAACTCTGCGGATCGGCGATTCAATTGTCTGCGGCCCGTCCTCTGGCCGCGTGCGGCAACTGCTTGATGACAAGGGGCAGAGCATTGCCGAAGCCGGCCCGGCGACGCCCGTGGAAGTCATCGGACTTGATGATGTTCCTGTGGGCGGCGATTCGATGTATGTGGTTGATGATCCGGCCCAGGCGAAAGCCATCGCCCAGGAACGCGCGCAAATGGATCGGGCAAATGAGATTGCCCGCCGCCATAAAGTCACCCTGGACAACCTCTTTGATACCATCAAGCGCGATAAGGTCCGGGAACTTAACATGATTCTCAAGGCCGATGTGCAGGGATCGGTCGATGTGTTGAAAAAGACGATGACCGAAGAGCTTTCAGATGAAGTGCAGGTCAAATTGCTCCACGCCGCAGTGGGCGGCATTTCCGAAAGCGATGTGCTGTTGGCGGATGCGTCGGGGGCCATTATCGTCGGCTTCTCCGTCGTACCTGATGAATCGGCGCGCAAACTCGCCGAGCAGTTGCGCGTTGAAATCAGGCTTTATCGGGTGATTTATGAAATCACGGACGATATTCGCAAGGCGCTCGGCGGCATGTTGTCGCCGGAGCAGCAGGAACAAACCCTGGGCCACGCGGAAATTCGCCAGGTTATCCGGGTTGGCCGCCTGGGGAATATTGCGGGTTGCATGGTTACCGACGGAATCCTGCACCGCGGCAACAAATATCGCCTGATTCGTGATGGCGTGGTGGTCGTGGAGAATCTTGTCCTGGAGTCGCTCAAGCGATTCAAGGATGATGTGCGCGAAGTTCGCGGTGGATTGGAATGCGGTCTTAAGTTGGTCGGGTACGATGACATTAAAATCGGAGACCGGCTGGAAGCCTATAAGACCGTGGACGTTGCCAGAACGCTGTAATATCGATCCGGTTATGACGTTGACATCAGTACGGCTCCGTAACGGCCGGAAGGATGGGCAATGTCCATGCTTGGCGAAGCGGAAATTGAGCCGATGAGTATCAGACAGCAGAAAATTGAATCTCAGGTTCGCCGCCTGGTCAGCGAAGCGATTTTGCGTGACCTGTCCGATCCGCGTATTTGCGGTTTGCTTAGTGTAACACGCGTGCGGGTATCGCCGGATTTGCGGGAAGCTCGTGTGTATATCAGCATCCTGTCGGATCGATCTGAATCAACGGTCATGAGCGGACTGGTTTCCGCGCGGGGCGTGATTCAAAAGCATGTCGCCAATGGCATGAAAATCCGTTACGCCCCGCGCCTCTCCTTCCTGCTGGATGAATCATTAAAACGCCAGGCCGAGGTGCTCAAGGCACTGGATTCCGCCGTGCATGATGAGCATGGTAATACCATCGGCGGGCCGGAAGTGCCACCCGCTGAAACTCCGGAATGTAATACTTAGATAATGAGGTTCCCATGAGTAAATCGGGTCCCACTCTGGACGCGCTAAATAAGATTGTCAAACGACTCATTAAAGCCGCTCCGAACTCACACGCCGAAAAGCTTGAGCCGCTGGCTCGGCTGGTTAGAGCGTTTCTGGAATTTGATTGTGATTCCAATCGTCTGCTGGCCGCGGAAACCCGAATAATGAGTTCCGTGGTTGATTTCAACGAACTGCGCGTTACACCGGCGATTGAACTGGCGGCTTCCCTCGGCGTGCGCTATCCGTTTGCTGAAGCGCGTTGCGCCATGCTGCACCGCACGCTGCAATCCATTTTCGACCGTGAACATCAGATGAGTCTCGATGGGCTGCATGGCATGAAAAAGGCCGATATCCGCAAATATCTGCAAACACTCGCGGGCATGAACCCCTATGTTGAAGCGGTTGTGGCGCTGGAATGCTTTGATGTCGCCGCCGCCCCCGTGGATACCAAATTGCAGCTTTGGCTGATCAGCAAGGAATGCTTTGCGCCGGAAACCAATGTGCCGGAAATTCAGCATGTGCTCGAAAAGCACATTCGTTCCGGTGAGATGCTGCGATTTCATCTCGGCGTCCGCAGAGAAATTGACGAATGGTCTCCCAAGGTCTGGCCCAAGGCCGCTAAAATTCCTTCACCGATGTTGGCACCGCCGGCCGTTAATGCCTCCACTACCACGCCGCCGGGCAAACCGGATGCCGAGCCGTCGGCATCCAGCACGGCTCCCAACAAACATGTGACATCCAAACATGCGGCTAACTCCGGTAAGCAGCCTGGTAAGGCCAGGCAACATGCGGGGAAAGGCAAATAGCCGGCCATCCCATGCCAACGCATGGCAATAACTTGATTTTTCGATCCCATTGATCTGGAGCTAAACATGCTGAAGCCTTCGCCTAATATTCTCCGGCTGGGCATTCCCAAAGGTTCCCTTGAGAATGCCACGGTTGATCTGTTTGCCAAAGCCGGTTGGCGGATTTCAATTAATGATCGCAGTTATTTTCCATCCATTGACGATCCCGCAATTGAAGTTGTCCTCTTCCGCGCTCAGGAGATGTCCCGTTATGTGGAAGAAAATGTCATTGATGTCGGCCTTACGGGATCGGACTGGATCAAGGAAAACAAATCCGATGTCCACGAAGTGGCGGAACTCGTGTACAGCAAAGCCACCAGCCGGCCAGCGCGTTGGGTGCTGGCCGTGCCGCAGGAATCCAATGTAAAAGGTCCTGAAGATCTGCGCGACGGGGTTATCGCCACGGAACTCGTTAACGTTACAAGACAATACTTTCTTGAACGTCATATTCCCGTGCGCGTGGAATTCAGTTGGGGGGCAACAGAGGTCAAAGCCCGCCTGCTGGATGCCATTGTTGATATTACCGAAACCGGTTCATCCATTCGCGCC
>JAJYZY010000032.1:0-10238 GCA_021799715.1 Planctomycetota bacterium
GCAATATACGCCATTTTCACGCCCGTTGGCGGAAAAGCTGCGACCGGCATGCCCGGACACACGGGAAAACTCAAATCGTCATATATGATTGTCTATATATGATTTCGCCCTGCGCCCGCAGATATAAGCCCCTCTGATGTTGGATAATCTAACACTTGATGTTATATTGTCTAATATTTGTATTTCGATGCGGGAGCCATCCATGTACGACCGCTTCCTTAAACGCGCGGTGATTGCGGCACTGAAGGACACACCGGTTGTATTGTTGCAGGGACCGCGGCAATGCGGAAAAAGCACGCTGGTTCAAGCCCTTGCCCGGGGGCCGCATCGGGCTCAATATGTAACACTCGACGACCCGATCGCACGCGCCGCCGCCACGGGGTCCCCGTCGGATTTTATCGCCGGATTCAGCGGCCCGGTGGTGATTGATGAAGTCCAGCTTGCTCCGGAGGTTTTCCGCCCCATCAAGCTGACCGTCGATGCGGATCGCCGCCCGGGGCGATTTTTACTAACGGGTTCCTCCAATGTTTTACTGGCCCCCAAACTTTCCGATTCATTGGCCGGGCGCATGGAGATTATTTCGCTGTGGCAACTTTCACAGGGGGAGATTTCCGGAACGCGGGAGACTTTTATTGACATGGCTTTCGGCAGTGCCGCCCTGCCGACGGACCAGTGGCCGATGGTCAGTCGCGGCGGATTGGCGAAGAGAATTGTGTCCGGCGGATACCCGGAGGCTATCGCCCGATCCGACCCACAGCGCCGCGAGGCGTGGTTCAATTCCTATATCACCACGATTCTGGAGCGCGATGTCCGCCAATTGGCCGCCATTGACGGTCTGACTCAAATGCCCCGGCTTCTGGCCCTTCTGGCGGCACAGACCGGAGGCTTGCTGAATGTGGCCGAACTTTCGCGCGATCTGGGTTTTGCGCAACCCACACTGGCGCGCTATCTGACGCTGTTGCAGGCCACGCACCTTTATTTGCCGTTGCCCGCATGGTCCACCAATATTCATAAGCGACTGATCAAGCGGGAGAAAGTGTACCTGAGCGATACGGGGTTGGCAGCACATCTTCGGCATGTGAACTCCGGGAAGCTCGGTGCGCCCGGGCACAATATGGGCGCGCTGGTGGAGTCCCTTGTCAGGCAGGAGTTGCACAAACAAAGCGCCTGGAGCCGCGCCCGCCCCAGGCTTTACTACTACCGCACCGCCGACGGCAAAGAGGTCGATTTTATTCTCGAGAGCCGCGATGGCCGGATTGTCGGTGTGGAGGTTAAGGCGAGCCTGAATCTGACAGCATCCGATCTCGCCGGGCTGCGCGATCTTGCCGATACGGCGGGGGATTCATTTGTCCGGGGAATCGTGCTGTACATGGGCGGTCAGACGCTGCCGGTCGGAAAACAGATCACCGCCATGCCGATCACGGCGCTATGGTCACCGCGCTAATGACATCACCCCGGATATCAGTGCGGCATCAATGATATATCATATCTCTATGTTTATATGTTTTCAGATAATCTAACACTTGGTGTTAGATTATCTAATATACTACGTTACTATATATTACGGTGTCGGAACACACACGGTGTACACGCCGTTCGGCCGAGGCCGCAATGAAGAATCCGGGGCGTTGCGCCTTGCCGATTCTCCATCACGTTATTGCTGCATCTGAATAAGCATGCGCCGTAGTGTTTCCATGGGCAGGCCCATCACATTGGAATACTCGCCGGAGATTAATGTCACAAACGGGTCGTCGGGCGAATCCTGTATGCCGTAGGCACCGGCCTTGCCCCGCCATAGATTGGAATCCAGATAGCCGCGCAATTGCCGCTCGGAGAGTTTTTTCATCCGGCAGACCGACACCACCGATTCCATCCGGCACTCCGCGCCGCGCACCACAACCAGGCCGGTGATCACCTCATGCGTGGTACCGGAAAGGCTTCGCAGTATTGTTTCCGCGTGCCGTCGGCTACCGGCCTTATTGATAATGCGCTGATCATGGACCACAATCGTATCGGCACCGATGATAATCGCGGTGGACTTTAATGGCCCGGCCACGCTAAGTGCCTTGCGCAGAGCCAGGCATACGGGCCAGGCACGGATGGGCACGCTGGCGGGCCGGCGCGATGGCTCGGCCAGCGCGCTTTTGGCCACGCGGAAGTGGTAACCGGCCTGCCTCATTAATTCTGCCCGGCGCGGCGAGGCGCTGGCCAATACCAACTCCGGCAACTGTTGAGCCGATTTCATCGTGTCAGCAGGTCCTGCACTTTGTTCCATACTGTCTCCACGGAAAGTGATTGTAACGTGCCGCTGCGGTCTTCCATGCCGGAGTCGCGATATTCGCCGGGTTGTACGAAGCGCAGGACATTGTCCATTTGACCATACGGCCCGACCGAGGTTGGATCCGTCGGACCGTATAATCCCACCAGCGGCCGCGCCAGCGCGGCGGCCACATGCAACGGACCACTATCGTTGCCGATAATAATCCGGCATAACGAAATAGCGGCAATCATTTCCGCCAGAGTGGTGCCGCCCGCAAGATTGAGCGCCTCCACCTGCGACTGCTCAACTACCTGCCGGCATAAATCCCGTTCGCCCGGCGCGCCCAGCACCAGCACGTGGAATTTGGAATTTACCAGGTGGCGGACAATCTGTGAATACCCCTGTTCCGACCAGCGCTTGGCATCCCATCGGGCACCGGGAATAACCGCCGCAAGGGGTCGATCAAGGGGAACAACGGATTTTATTTTAGCCAGCGCCTCCGCCTGCACCGGCATGCGAAATTCCACGCGCGAGCCCGGCGAACCGGCGACCATTGCAAGACTGCACATACGGACCACTGCCAGGGCGCTATGACGCGGAACGGTGCTGTGATGGGTATACAGGAAACGGGCACCTTCGCGCGCGTCGGCAAATCCTATCCGAATCGCCGCGCCGGAAACTTTCGCCAGCAGAGAGCTGCGCAAAAGCCCCTGTGCGTCAAAGACGATATCATACTGATTTTGCTTTAATGTCCGCATTAACGCGCGCAAGTTGCCGCGCGAGGTGCCATGGGTAAGCCAGCCTGCAATTTTCCGGCGATCAAAATAAATCAGTTCATTCAGCGCATCATGTCCGCGTACCAAATCCGCCAGCGCCGGATCAATTAACCAGTCAATGCGGCTCTGTGGGAGAAATTCCTTCAGGTCACACAGCAGCGGCAATGTTGTCGCCACATCACCCAATGCACTGGGCTTGATGATCAGCATACGCCGTGGCGGATGGGCATGAATGACCGAGGGCAGCGATGTTAACACGCGCTACTCTCCGCGTCCGGGCAACATGAAGTGTCACGATACAGATCCTGGGCGTCCGGTACACTTTCCGGCGCGCGACCCGGGCCGTCCGCGCTGTAAAACCGCTCCAGCACGGCGTTCCAGTCCGCTTGTGACTTTACCGCGATAAAGGCCCGCCAGACATCCGCCCCCTGCGGATGCAGCCGGGAGTACTTAATGCCGATTTTCCGCATTTGGCGCGACGCGTGCTGCTCGCCGTATATCTCCACCGCCAGCGAAAAATGCTCCATCAGTCCGTCGCGCTGTTCCAGGATGCCCGGCGGATCCATGGCCGGCTGATCCGCAATCAACGCCGCGAATTCACGGAATATCCACGGGTTGCCGATGGCACCGCGCGCAATCCAAACGCCGTCCAAACCGGTATGGCGGTACATGCGCACGGCGTCCTGAGCGGTAAATACATCCCCGCTACCGAAGATCGTCATTTTCGGATAGCGGATTTTCAGCGTGCGAAGAAAATCCCAATCGGCCCGACCGGTATATTTCTGTTCCACGGTGCGGCCATGCACCGCCATGGCCGCAAACTCCAGTTCCACCGCCGCGCGGAAAATGCGGTCAAAATTTTCCGCCGCCCGGGATGATTCATCCATCGCCCGCCGCAACTTCATGGTCAGAGGTCCCGGAACAACCTCGCGCACCGCGCGCATAATACTGATGGCCTCATCAGGATCACTCAACAGGTAACCACCCCGGCAGCGTCCCATGACTTTTTTCACCGGGCAGGCAAAATTTAAATCAATGACATCAAAGCCGGATTCCAGCAGTATCCGCGCCGCCGCCGCCATTTCATCAGCTTCACTGCCCATCAATTGTCCCGCCACCGGATGATCGGATTCGCACAGAATGGATCGCTTTTCCCGGCCGCGGCCGCCGGTAATAATAACCCGATCCAGCAGGGCTTCGGTAACGGCATACGGGCACCGCCGCCGCCGCGCCACCACCCGCATGGCCATGTCGCTGTATCCGGCCAATCCCGCCTGCATGGCCGGAATACCAAGCTCATGCGGACCGACGCGACAACCGCGCGCTGCGGGTAACGCCTTCCCGGTCGGCCGGGCCGCTGCGGACGGGAAATCAAGTTGTGTTACCATATCAGTCACGGCATTCCAAATTTACGCTGTTCCGATCACACCGGAAAGATTTAATCTAACATGGATGTCATGAAAGAAAAATCCCGCGTGGTCAATTTCCCGCGACCGGATTTCCTGCCGCCTGGAGTTCCCGCCGCACTTTATCGGCCAGCAGCGTCTGCCCCTGCTCACGAAGGCGGCTTTCCAGAAGTTTCCCCACCTGATACCAGTTGCTTTCATGCATGAATGGATCAGCCATCCGCGGCGGGGCTTTAATGCGCGACCAGGTAACTTCATAAAGCTTGGTTATGCGGTTGTTGTGATTCTGCCGGCGAAGAATCGCCACCGCCTGTTGCAGCGCATTGAGAATAAACGGACCGGCGTTGGCGTATTGGTTGATCACATCCATGAGGTAAATGCCGGCGCGATTATAATGCCCGGCCTTGCGCCACAGTCGCGCCTGCATCATCCGCACTTCCGCCGCCAGGTCGAATCGCGTGGGAGCGAACAACTGAAATGCCTTATTCCAGAACCGGTTCTGCTGAATGGGATTTTTCACCGACATGATCATCGGCTGCAATATGGCCAGCGCGAAATCAGGATAGCGATGGCCGCAAAGCCGCATCAACGCGCCCGTCCAGATGATTTTTTCCCCCATGTTCAACTCCCCCTTGGAGGCCAGATACCCCACCAGCATCCACGCTTCGGCGTATCCATCACATTGACGAACCGCCCGCTTCAATAACGCCAATTGCGCCGGCACGCTGTTATGTAACCGCTGCGCGGTGCGGCCGTAAACTTCATCGGGCGGCGCTGGTGGTGCAAACGTGCCGTCCGTCCCTGAAATTGACAGCAACCGCAGGGCGGCATCCGTTAAAACCACCGCATTCCACCGCTGCCGTTGTGTTGTGCCGATGAATTGGCTGGATAATGACATATACGAATCCGGCTCATGGCGGCGCGTGATGGGGTTTTGCACCATGCCCACAACGCCGCGATATTCTGAATACCTGCCGACATTAAAATTCCACACCGCCTGATTGCCCACCTGCTGCAGAAACCCCACCCACGCATGACCCACCACGCTTGACATGCCAACGTCATACGCGGTCGGTATGCCAATAGCCTTACCCACCTCGGATGCGAAAAAAGCCTGATCCGCACACACCCCGCCGTACTGTAATATATTCGGTAAATTGTACCCCTTGATGTCAACTTCTTTTTTCGCGCCGTGCAGATATGTGTTGGTATCATAGGGCACGCGGAAAAATAACTGCCCCACCATTGAATCCCCGTGATATTTATTCAACGCCCACGTCATGCTTCGAATACTCGAGCAGGAATCCACCACATATATCAGCAGCCGCGCCGGCACATTCCGAATGCCGAAATACATCGCGCGCTGATAGCGAACATAATATTTGAACAACGCCACCGGACTGGGCGAGCGCACCGTATTCTCATTGATGTGCATGGTCAACTGCTTATATTGCACAGCGCAAATCGCGGCCGTCAGATTCGGGTATGCCACCACCATTTGGCCAAGCTGCCGATGCATTTCCGCCAGGCAATCATAAACCGCCGCCACATGGCGTTCACCGGGCGTATTCAGAAATACCATGGTGGCCGCAAGTTCATGGTTGGCCATGAGAAACTTAAGCAATTTCATGCGAACCGCATGATTGGACAGCGACGACAATTGGTGCACGAGCCGACGCGCAAAATCGGCATGGCGAAGCGCCTTGAGAGCATTGTGCGGCATGTAGGCAATGACCTGATCCTCCAAACGCCCCAGCTTCTTTTGCGCCGGGCCGAATTGCCCATTCTCCGCCAGTGCGTGTAAATCTTTTTTTATCTGCTGGTCCGTCCACCGCGTGAAACTGATGCGCGCGGTGGGTTGCCCCTTGATGACCGGAATCAACGCGCCTGCCGCCGCAATCGCGGGAAGGCCCGCCAACACACATCCCACGCCCGCCAAAACTACTGACCAGCCGAACCTTTTGATTTTCATCCGTTTTCTCCATGCCGTCGATGGGGTCTTCTTTGACCAATGCGATTCGCGGCTGATCCGGTGCGATGCGTATTTTTGTTCCCAATGCCCGCTCATTTCTGCGCCAGTACGCGATTTTCACGCACTTCGCGCCAATGCCAAGCATTGAGGATGGGCCATTTTCTTACAGCCAACATATCATTTATTATAATCGCTTTTCATGGCGACAAGAAATACAAAATTTATCATCTCCGCGTTCACCCTGCCGATGGGGCTGTTGTTTCTCCCGCTGATTTGCACCGCGGATCATGATTCGGGCCATTTGGCGTCCGCAGTGGCCGGCTGGATGCTGCTGCTGTTGGCGGCCCAGAGCCTTACAACTATTGTTGCCGGAGCTTTATGCCGCAATTTTCAATCCGGTTGTCTTGCAGGCATTATCTCCGGCACCGCGGCAATGATGGCCCAATCCGCGGGGTGCGCAGCCGGCCTGATTCCCCCCGGGGCTATATTGCCCGCGGCGGCGGTTTTTATCGGATGGGGAATGTTTTGTGCCGCCCTGGCCACATTCTTATGTTCCTGGAATCGGCGTGCCGCCATTCCGGTGGGAGTTATGATTACCACCGCACTGATATTTTCCCCGGTGATATTCACCCCTCTGTTCCTGGCATTGCCTTCCGAATCGCTGCACAGCAACGCTGTGACGGAAATACTGATCAACATTTCACCGGCAATCTGGATGATCAACGCGCTGGCGGCGCATATTCATTACAACTGGTTTATCTGGTTTCACGCCCCGCTGATGTACCAGCATGTTGTGCCGGGCCAGAATACACTCATGCCAAAGCTGTGGCCCTGGTGGCTTTTGTGCTCCGCCGCCGCCCTTGCAGGCATCCTGCTCGCCGCCGCCGCTGGCCGCGCGTATGGTAAATGCCCTCGGCATGGTGATGAAACATAGTTCAACGCTCCATTCCGGCTCCATTCCGCAGCAGACCAACTAAATCCCACTTGTGCCGCCAATGGCGGTTTGGGGTATAATTTTCGGCGTCATGGTTTTGCGGAGAATTTTCATGCGCATCGTACCGTCCACTTTATGGAAACGTGTTTGTCAGCCCATTATTTTTCTGATCGGGGTGACTGCCGCGCTGGCGGCCCTACCCGCTGCGGCAAGTGCGAATAGTGCAACCGCGATCAAAGCAACGGTGAATCCGAATACCGGCATCTATAGGATACAAAGCCAATCTCCGGCATGGACTTTTGCGGGTTCCGTTCCGGCACCATTGCAGGCATTGCACCGGAGTACGGGCAGAGATCGCATTGGAAGATATACCCAGTTGCATTTTGATTGGCTTTACAAAGGCAAACTGGTTTCCGGTGCCATTCGCACCTATCGTTCACGTCCAGTGGCTCAATTTATTCTCACATTTCAACAGGCAACCAGGCATCCGCAATTGCCATTTCCCGCATTCACCACCGAGCCGCGTGGTTTGAACGTCCTGAGTTACCAGAACAAGGCTTTTGCCCCGCCGCAATTTTCCGCCGGACAATCCGGCACGCCTTGGCTGTTGTTTGACCGCCATTATAATGCGGCCATTATTTCGCCGGCCCGGCATTTCATCATTATGACCATGCGCGGCAACGGCGTATCACACACACGGGTGCGTTTAAATAAGCACGTTGCCGCCGTACCGGCCAAATTTCAAATTCGCAGTATCCTGGTCATCACCCATGGAATCAATCATGCGTATGACCTTTGGGGACCCGCATTAACCGCATTGGGCGGCAAAACCCGTCCCGGCAATCAGGCCGCGCCTGTGTTGCGATATCTCGGTTACTGGACGGATAACGGTGCCACATATTATTACCACTTTCGACCGAAGCTTGGCTATGCCGGCACAATCATCGCCGAGGCCCGTCATTTGCGGGCACGGAATATTCCCATTCATTATCTCGAATTGGACAGTTGGTGGTATCGTAAAGATTCCATCAGTTACAACGGCCACAAAGCCGGGACTATGTTGTCGGCGTATAAGCACCAATCCTGGGACAAGTTCGGCGGCGTTACCCATTACACGGCCAGCCGACATCTGTTCCCCGACGGCCTGAAAGCGTTTGATCGTCGACTGGGGTTGCCACTGGTGGTCCACGGGCGGTGGATCAGCCCCAAGAGCCCGTATCATAAGCGATACAAAATCACCGGCATCGCCCCGGTGGATCCGCGATACTGGAATCATATCGCAACTTACCTTCACAATAACGGGGTCGAAACATATTTGCAGGATTGGCAGAATTACATCGCCCAATATTCCCATTTCTTCTCCAGCCTGACCGCCGGACATGATTTTTATCATGACATGGCGGCGGGCATGGCTGCGCACGGCCTAACGGTCATGTATTGCATGCCGCTGCCCTGTGAACTGCTGGAATCATCCGAAGTGAATCATGTCATCGCCACGCGGGTCAACGATGATATTTTTATCCGCCCAAGATTTTACGCATGTTTATTTACTTCACGGCTTGCCGGCGCGTTGGGCCTTTGGCCATGGGATGACGTGTGCATGTCCTGGCGCACCGACAACGTGTTATTGCAGAATCTTTCCGGGGGCGTGGTGGGGTTCGGCGATCCGATTGGTAAAGAAAACCGCGTTAATCTCATGCGCACCTGCCGTTCCGATGGCGTACTGATCAAGCCGGATGTCCCCATTGTACCCATTGATCGCGCTTATCTGGATGGCGCATTGCATATCCACGCGCCGGTGATCGCACGGACATATACAAATCAGGATGATGTGAAAACAGCTTATGTATTCGCCTTTGCCCCGACTCCACGGGATAAAAAGCCCGTTACGTTTTCCGCACATGACATCGGCCTGCGCGGGCCGATGTATGTCTATAATTATTTTACCGGTGCCTCCGCCCTGATCCCCGCCGGCCATACGTTCACCGGCCCGCTGGGCGCTGATAACGCTTCCTATTACGTCTGCGCTTCGCCCGGCAGTGCGGGAATTGCTTTCATGGGGCAACGCGGAAAATTTGTCGGCACGGGGCGGGAACGCATTCCATCCCTGGCCAACCTGCCTGGTGCTTTAATGGCATCCGTGGCCTTTGCCCCGGGAGAAGATGTTGTCACGCTGCACGGCTTTGCGCCGTATCAACCGGTTGTCACGGTGCACGGCGGCATGGCCGGGGCGGTATTGTACAATGCCGCAACCCGGCACTTTATTGTTCGCGTTTCACCTTCCATCACCGCCCCGCTGCGTGAACTTGACGGCAATGTGGTTAAACAAATTGACGTGGTTTTCAGCCGCCCCGGTAAAGCGGGCAAGGAGTAATACATGGCCACAACTTCCAAAGATTCCGGCAGCCGCCGGATGTCCGCATCCGGCCATGACATTGCCGCATTAAGCGCCGGGCAAATTCATGAACTGTCGCAGAAGCTGACTCCCGAAGAGCGCCGCATCATGCTGGATCATGGCACGGAACCACCATTCTGCGGCGGGTTGCTGCACAACCGGGGCGACGGCGTGTATGTCTGTCGGCTCTGCGGATTGCCCTTGTTCAAATCTCAAGCCAAATTTGACTCCCATACCGGGTGGCCGAGTTTTTATGAACCCTTTGATCCCGATCATGTTCAAAACATACTGGACGAAAGCTACGGCATGGTGCGCACGGAAATCCGCTGCCGCCGCTGTGGCAGTCACCTTGGTCATGTATTTGAGGACGGCCCGGCTCCAACGGGCAAGCGGTTCTGCCTCAATTCCGTGGCCCTGGAATTCAAGGCCATGGGCGATGCATGTCCACCGCAACAGCCTGTTAGTTGATCGGTAAATGTCATGTCTTTACGGGAG